>JAOZKH010000014.1:19118-28403 GCA_029935405.1 Vallitaleaceae bacterium
GGAGAAGGCTCAGAAGGAGAAGGCTCAGAAGGAGAAGGTTCAGAAGGAGAAGGCTCAGAAGGAACAGGAGAAGGATTAGGTAGTACTGGAAGAGGATCGGGTTCAACAGAGGAATTTTTATTTGATCCTACTAGATTAGGCGGAGAAAGTGATTCTACATTTGTTAAAGGAAATCGTTTAGAAGGTGGAGAATCGGATACAGAGGAAGTTGAAGGACAACCACTAGAGACAGGAGCAATGGTTAATTATCAAGAACTGTATAGAGACTATTTTCAAAATGCAACAAGAACGATTGAACATTTAGATGTACCTGTTGTAATGAAAGATATAATATTAGAATATTTTTCTAATATAGAGTAAATGGAGGATCATAGATGATTAGAAAATTAGCAGAATTTGATCGCGAGCAAGTTATAAAATTCCTAAGCGACGAACCATCAATTAATTTATTTATTATTGGTGATATCGAAGCCTTTGGATTTGATTCAAATATACAACAATTATGGGGACAATATAATCATTCAACATTAATAGGAGTTATCCTTCGTTATCACGAAAGTTATATTCCATATTATGATACAAGTACCTATCCCGAAAATAGTTATGATATCAGTTCTTTTTTGAATATTGTTAAAGATCATGAGGGATCAATGGTAATATCAGGTAAACAAGAAATTGTTAATAGATTTTCATTGCAATTAAAGGGTTTTACTGAAAAATCCACTTATTTTTGTGAATTAATGACCTCAGAGGAATTTATTCCAGCCGAAAAATTATTAGATATAAAAATTGCCGTAGAAGATGATGCTCCAAGAATCTATGATATCATAGCACAAATAGAAGAGTTTTCTTCATTTGGTAATCGAGAGGATCGTATTCGTAGTAAAATTGTTGAAAAAGCAGGTAGGGTCTATTACTTAGAAGAAGATAATAAAATAATATCTGTCGTGCAAACAACTGCTGAAAACTCGTTGTCAGCGATGATAGTAGGAGTTGCCACTTTGAAGGAATATCGCAAAAAAGGTCTTATGAGTAGTTGCTTGTCAATACTTTGTCGTGATTTACTAAGTGAAGGGAAAAGCATTTGCTTATTTTATGACAATCCAAAAGCCGGAAGTGTTTACCACCGACTTGGTTTCAAAACAATTGATAAATGGTTAATGTTGACTAGAGAGTTATAATAAGTTCTTTGAACAACAATGACTTTTTATTTGGAGGTAACCAATGAGAGTAGCAATATGTGAAGACGAAGAAATCCAACAAGCAGAATTAGATTTGATATTATTTTATTGGATATGCAAATGAAAGAACTGAATGGAATTGAAACAGCAAAATCTATAAGAAAATTTGATAAAAAATGCATAATTATCATCATAACATCATTGTTATCATATGCAGTAGAAGGTTATGGTATAAATGCTTTTGATTTCATATTAAAACCTGTCAATAGAACGAAATTCCAAGATGTAATTGAGAGGGCTGTTTATCTGATTAAGAAAGCCGAAAATGCAACTTATATAGTTGAAGCACGAGACAAAACTTCAATTATTAAGAAATTCGAAAAAAATAATGGTGTACTTAGGTATTACAGGTTTTGCAATTCTACTAAATATAGTTACAGTATTAGAAAATGGAGATATACTTTATTCTACTATATCTGTTCGAAAACTAGCTGATGTAAATACTGGTTATCTCACATCTAAATATTTAGTAAGTTCTACCAAATCTTCATATACAACAACAAAGGTTGTTGATTGTCGTTTCTATTTAACTTCAAATGGAACAACAGTTGCAGATTACACCCATACAGCAGCTATTCATATTTATTGTACTCCAAATGGAATAGTAACATACGATACATATTAGCGTGGAAAGGTGTTGAAAATGAAGAAAATCATACTTTTACTTTTAATAATAATTGTGTGTTTTGTAGGTTATATAATTTTTATAAATATATATAATTCAAACAGTCATATTGAGATAGAAAACACGAGTTATGATTTGAATGATCAAACGGCCTCATACAAAGCATTTAAACAAGAAGTTATTAACTCACTCGAGGTGATGTTGCGGCGCAGTGTCTGACACCCTACTGGGTCTTTTTAATCTAAATATTGGAGTATCAGATAATTTGCTAATCAATACTTTATTCTAAAATAGATGAGGCATTGTATAAGGGGAAAAGCAGTGGGAAAAATCAAGTGGTTGTAATGTAGAATTTTGCATAAGTATTCCAAGTTGAAGCAAAGAATATTTTTAGAGACAGTCTTTCGTATAAAAAAAATACAATTGTGCTCACTTATTCCTATTAAAAAAGTAGATATTGTTCATTTGATGTGGTATTATCATAATGTGAAGGTGATATTATGAAAAGAAAAATAGTAAAAAAATTAACAAAATGGAAAAACGAAGGCTGTATTAAGCCGTATATGATAATTGGTGCTAGACAAGTTGGTAAAACCTATAGCATTGATAATTTTTGTAAAAATAACTTTCAGGAGTATATATATATTAATTTGGAAAGGGAGAATGAAGTAAGGCGAATTTTTGAAGAAAGTATTGATCCAGAAATGATTATACGTCAAATTGGATTTTTGAAAAATAATGCCATTAATATTATCAATGCTGTTATATTTTTTGATGAAATTCAAGTATCTGAGAGAGCAATTATATCGTTGAAGTATTTTGCCGAACATGAAATTAATTATAAAATTATTGTCGCAGGAAGTTTATTAGGTGTAGCTTTAAATCGATTTAAAAGCTCATTTCCAGTTGGGAAAGTAAAAAGATATTATCTGTATCCTATGGATTTTGAAGAATTCCTGTGGGCTATTGGTCAAGAAGATCTAACTCATGAAATCACAAAGTGTTACAAGACAAACAAGAAAATGTTTGAACCGGTACATGATAAACTTATTAATTATTATAAGGATTTTTTATTTGTTGGTGGCATGCCAGAATCTGTATTGTCATATGTGGAGGCTAATGGGGATCTAAATTACTACTCAAGAGAAATAAAACGGGATATTCTTGAAGATTATCTTGCTGATATGAATAAATACACAACTAATGCAGAAGCGCTAAAAGTAAAACAAGTATTTCAATCGATTCCAAGCCAATTAGGTCGTGATAATACTAAATTTAGTTACAAATTGATAGCTCAAAATGGTAAAAAGGCAGTGTATGGAAGTTCAATTGACTGGCTTTTAGCAAGTAATTTAGTATATAGAGCTACCATGATTGAAGTTCCAAGAATTCCATTAAAAACATACCATAAGGAAAATATGTTTAAACTATATATGGGTGATACAGGATTACTGAGTGAAATGGCAGATATGACACCATATGATTTATATTCAGCAGGAGCTAAGTTATTCAACGGTATGATGACAGAAAATTATATTGCGCAAACACTAATATCCTTAGGAATGAATCTATACTATTGGCGCTCAGGTAATAGTGCCGAAGTTGATTTTTTGATTAATATAGAAGGACAAATTATTCCGGTAGAAGTTAAATCATCTACAAATACAAAATCGAAAGCTTTAAAAACTTATGTTGATTTAAATAAGCCGGCCTATGTTATCAAAATTTCGGGAAAGAATTTTGGTCATTCCGGATTAGTAAAGTCAGTTCCGTTATATGCAGCCTATTTACTTGGAAGTTAATGAGATGGTATTGCAAGTGACAGGCACGTAATAGGATAAATTTTGCAGGAAGGGTTATTATGCTAAGTAAACAAGCCAGTTATATTAATTTTGCGCTAAAAAAAATCGGGTTTAAAACAAAAGCTAGTAAAGATATCTTAAACCCAAAAAGGCAAGATAGTCACATCGAACCACCTAAAAATTTCTATAAAAAGTATCATGTATCCAAGAAAATAGTAAATGGACATACTTGTATTACATTAGAAAAAGATGAAGTATCACAGCAACACCTTTTTTACTTTCACGGTGGGGCTTATTCCCTTGGTGCAACAAAAAGTCATTGGAAATTAGTTGATTACATAATGGAACACACAGGTGCAAAAGTATCTTTTATTAATTATCCACTATATCCAGAAAGTACTTGTAAAACCACAGTGAAAATGGCTTTAAAAGCTTATAAATCCTTAGCGGATAAAACATGTGAAATAATACTAGCAGGTGACTCGGCTGGAGGAGGTCTTGCGCTTGCTTTAGCTCAAGTAATTAGTAATGACGATAATTATATACATCCTGAAAAACTTCTTCTTTTTTCGCCATGGATAGATCTCACTATGAATCAGGATATTTCTTCAAAACTTCAAGAAAATGATTTGATTCTTACTAAAGATGTTCTTATACAAGCTGGAGTCAACTATGCAGGAAGTGAAGATCCAAGTAGTGCGTTATGTTCACCTATATTTGGCGATGCTAACGGGTTAGGTCAAATTGCACTCTTTACAGGTACTCATGATATTTTATACCCTCAAGCTATGGCATTTAATTTTGAATTACTTAATCAAGGGATCAAGATTAACTTCCATTGTTATGATGAAATGCAACATGTGTGGGTAATGCTACCAATACCTGAAGCTACACAAGCACTTAATGAAGCGTGTGATTTTATTAATCAATGATTAAGGTGTCATAATAATTGGTGATAAGCACCCTTATATGTCCAAAGACATTGATTCCAAGATTTAGAAAGTCTTGATTTTGCTCTATCCACTATAACCACGTCCCTATCTTATCATATACTTTCTTTTCTACCCCACGTATCTTCGCAATCTCTAATAGTTTTGAAACATTTTTCATAGGGTCTTTTATATAATTGATAATCGCCTTATTAAACATCTCAACATCCATTTCACCGCTTATCTATTGTCTTAGCGGCACTTTAGAAGGCACTCCCATAGGCCTTTAGACCCATGAGAGTGCCTGGTATAAATTATTTCAAATACAACTTGAAATTTTTATGGATAAAAAATAATATTTCTACTATAATGTGATGTAAATAACATTAGATTCATTAACTAAATAGTGGTGGTGAAAAATGAGCTCTTATATTTTTATCAACAATATTGAAGATCTAGAAAAAGTAAAAGATAATTATTTAGCTGGAAAAGTTTGTGGTGTTGATAGCGAAACTACAGGTCTAGATCCATTAATGTGTAGATTAAGGTTGTTACAAATTGCAGTGGCAGGAGAACAAACTTTAGTTATAGATTGTTTTGAGTTACTTCCAGTTGGAAAAGCTATCATACAAGAAATTTTAGATAGCTTTGATATTAAAGTTTTTCAAAATGCTAAGTTTGATATTAAGTTTTTAAAAGCAAATGGTCTTGAAATAAAAGGCCAACTTTTTGATACAATGCTTGCTGGACAATTACTTAGAACATCTGGTGGACCTAGAAGAGTGGCGCTTGCTGAACTTGCTAATCATTATCTTGGAGTAGCTTTGTCAAAAGAGCAACAAAGGAGTGACTTTTCTGGTAAACTTTCAGAGGAACAACTTGAATACGGCGCTAAAGATGCAGAAATCCTTCTTAAACTAAGAGGGGTCATGATTCTAGAGCTCAAAGAAAATAAACTAATTGAAGTTGCTAGAGTAGAGTTTGCTTGTTGTTATGCAATTGCTCATATGGAATATTTTGGTATTCATGTTGATTTAAATATGTGGCAAAAACTGACTAAACAAATTGAAAAATCAAAAGAAGAATGCCTAAATAAATTATATCCATACATAGGTTATCCAACTGTTCAACTAGGCTTATTTGAAGAACGTAAGATTTCGGATTTTAACCCTAATAGTCATAAACAAATACTTAGCCTTCTTGAGGCACAAGGTATTCATGTGGATAATACATCGAAACATGCGCTAGCTCTGCATAGTAAAAATCCGTTTGTGAAACTTTTGTTAGAATACCGACATTTAGAAAAACAATTAAATACATTTTTGCATACAATTCCTAATCAAATAAATCCTGTGTCAAAGCGATTACATCCTAATTACGGACAAAATGGTGCTTTTAGTGGTCGAATGAGTTGTGGTAATCCAAACATTCAGCAAATCCCTAGAGAAAAAGAATTTAGGGCATGTTTTAATGGGACGAAAGGCCGTAAGTTAGTGATTGCGGATTATTCTCAAATAGAATTGAGAGTCATAGCACAGTTTGCTAATGATACAAGAATGATTCAGGCGTATAAAGACGGCGAAGACTTACATCGTTTGACAGCATCACTAGTATTACAAAAAGATATTCAAGACATCACTAAAGAGGAGAGACAAGCTGCTAAAGCCGTTAACTTTGGTTTAGTATTTGGTATGGGTGCGGCAGGCCTTAAATCATATGCTGCAAACACCTATGGTACAACAATGACCATGGAAGAGGCTAAGCTTTTTAAAAAAAGATATTTCGTAGCATACAAAGGCGTAAATAATTGGCACTGGCATATTAAAAAAACATTGCCAATAAGTTCAAGAACCTTAGCTGGAAGAAAGCATAATTATGGAAGTGACTCTGGTATGTCAGGAAGATTTAATACCCCAGTCCAAGGAACAGCGGCAGATATACTTAAAAATGCACTTGGACAATTATATCTTGAAATTCAAGGAACTAGCATAATCATGGTAGCTGTTGTCCATGATGAAATAGTTCTTGAGTGTGACGCGAGTGAGGCAGAACAAACAGCTGATTTACTGAAAAGAATTATGGAAGAGGCTGGTAATAGATATTTAAAAGATATACCAGTTATTGCGGAAGTTTCTATTTCGGATAGTTGGGCAGGCAAGTAGATAACATAAGACAACGACAGGTTTTTAGTAACAGTAATTGACAAATGTCATATGAATAAGTGACAAAATACAGTTGATTTTTATTGCTAAAGTGTCTATGATATAAATGTTAAACAAAGAGTTTGACTTGACATTTATACCGAAATTCACAGAGAAGAACTAATAGCCAATTAGAACATAGCAATATCAATACTAGACCACCAACGATTCAATCATCATCATTTTAAAAGTTGAACAACTTAAAATTAAGGTATATAATATAAAAAGAGAAGACATTAAGGTATACTAATATGTAATTTGATTAGTATGTCTTTTTGAGCTTTTTAATAAATTTATTGCGAAAGATTTCTACTGAATACCTTAACCATCAAAATAACAATAAAATGTAAATTTAAATAGAATTTTAAATATAATGAAAGGAAAATATAATATAATCACTTGAAAGATAATGGTTAAGGTGTCAAAACTAAGTTTCTCTAATTCTACCACTATATGTAGTACTCGGTTGAAGCCTCCAAGCATACATATAGTGGTAGAAAGTTCAACTATGTAGTTTTGACACCTTAATCATCTAATGGTTGTATTATACGAGAAAGTTATGGAAGCATTAGAAAATGTAAAAATTATTGGTAATAGAATAGAAGAAGAAGTATCTAAGCATATTATTGGTCAAAAGGAATTGATAAGAGATACAGTGATATGCTTGTTTGCTGGTGGAAACCTATTGTTAGAGGGAGTGCCTGGGCTTGGAAAAACTAGATTAGTAAGAGTGTTAGGAGAAGCTTTAGGGCTTGATTTTAAGAGAATTCAGTTTACTCCAGATTTAATGCCTGCAGATATTACGGGAACAAATATTTATAATAAAGATACAGGAATGTTTGAATTTCAAAAAGGGCCTGTTTTTACGCATATTGTTTTAGCAGATGAGATTAATAGAGCAACACCTAAAACTCAGGCAGCAATGCTTGAAGCCATGCAGGAAAAGACGGTTTCAGTCGGTGGGCAGACTTATAAGTTACCTAAACCATATATAGTAATGGCAACACAAAATCCTATTGAACAAGAAGGAACTTATCCTTTACCTGAGGCACAATTAGATAGATTTATGTTTAAACTTAATGTAGAATTTCCAGGAGTTGAAGATTTGACAGCAATTGTAAAGCTAACAACAGTTGCTAAAGAAGAGAAGGTTAAATGTGTCACATCAGGAGACGAGCTTTTAATGATACAGGAAGCGATAACGACAGTTTTATGTGCAGAAGCAGTGTTAAACTATGCAATGCGACTTGTTAGTGCAACTCACAGTAATAGTGAATTAGCGCCAGATATTGTAAAACAATATGTATCTTGTGGTGCATCACCAAGAGCAGCGCAAGGAATTATTCAAGCAGCAAGGGTTAAAGCTTTATTAGATGGACGTTTTAACATTGCATTTGATGATATTAAAGCTATGGCTCAACCTATTTTAAGACATAGATTAATATTAAACTTTGATGCGATGGCAGATAATAAAACTGCAGATATAATTATTGAAGAGCTACTAAATTTAATTGATTGTTGATTGAGATGTTAAAGATTACTTTTGATAACTTAACCAACTATTGATTTATAATAATCCAGAAATTTAAAAGAGGCAATTATGGGAAAGATAATAGATAGGCAGTTTGTAGAACTGTTAAAGACATTAACCATGCATATAAACTTATCATTAAAAGGTGGAAATCTAGGTAGCAAAAAATCTAGAGCAATCGGTAGTTCTGTTGAGTTCTCTGATTACAGAGAATATATGCCAGGAGATGATTTTAGACGTATTGATTGGAATGCCTACGCACGATTTGAAAAAGTGTTTATAAAACTTTTTATGCAAGAACAAGAATCACTTGTGACTGTATTTATGGACACAAGTGAATCGATGAAAGAATTTAATAAAAGAGAAACGGCTATAAAAATCACGGGTACTTTTGCATATACGGCGTTAGCAGATTATGATACTGTTTCGACAGTATTATTTAATCAAAGTATTACACATTTTCTTCATGGGCTTAGAGGTAGTAAAAGTTTTAATAGAGTTATTAGCAGTCTTGAAGACTTTGAATTTATGGGTCAGTCAAATCTTTATGATTCAATATATCCTTGGCAGACAAAGCTTAAAAAAGGCATTAGCATTATTGTTAGCGATTTAATGTTTGATCATCAAATAGAAAAGGTAATAAGATTGTTGGCTTACAATAAACAGCGTATTATTTTATGTCATGTGTTATCGGAAGAAGAATTGAATCCGGTATTTGATGAAAATATTCAGCTTATCGACAGTGAGTCAGGTGATAAGATGAATATTGATACTGGAATAACAGCAATCAATCTATACAAAAACAAACTTCATGAATATATTAATGAAATCAAAGCAATATGCTCTAAGTACGGTGTGGACTATATGTTGATTAATACAAATGATCCTATAGAAGGATTTATCAAACACATTCAATCAATTAAATAGTTAATATATAACAAACTAAATAGTTAATA
>JAOZKH010000014.1:28503-38202 GCA_029935405.1 Vallitaleaceae bacterium
TAATATGAAGAGGTTATTATGGGTCTTACAAATTTAATTGGTCTATTGGGATTGATTGCAGTCCCTGTTATTATAATTTTATATATGCTTCGCCCTAAGAATAAGCCGTTAAAAATACCTAGCTTATATTTATGGAAACAAATGGCAGATGAAATTGAATCAGCATCAAAGATTAAGAAGTTAAAATCGTCTATATTGATGTTTGTTCAAATATTTATAGTGCTTTTATTAACTATGATTTTTGCTGGATTGTTTATTATAGGTGAAAACAATACTGAGAACGTACTAATAGTTATAGATGCATCTTATACAATGGGCGCTAAAGATGTTGATGACAGTCGTATGGCCTATGCAAAAAAGCTAGCAAATGACTACGTTCGTAACCTAGACGATAATAGCGAAGTAACTTTACTTGTTCTTGAAGAGGTGCCTAAAACGATAATTCGAGATGAGAAGGATAAAGGTTTTATAAGTAATCTAATTAATCAAATAGAAGTTATTGATGGGATATGTCAAGTTGAATTAGTTTCTGAAACTATTGATACGCTTAGAGAAGCGGATCAGGAGGTTGTATATTTTGGTGATAGATACTTTAATGGAATCAGTAATATTAGAACATTGCAAAATACCAATAATTATTCAGTTCATAATATCTCATATACAAAATATTTAAGAGAAGGAACGATAACAGCTTTAACAAAGATATATAATCACGATAAAGTGGCGGCACTAATACCAGTTAGCTTTTATGTAGATAATAAATTTTTTGCTGCTAAACAAGTTGAAATTGAGCCGATGAGTAGTGGAAAACTGTTTTTTGAAAACATTCCATATGATACAACACTTTTATCAGTTCAGATTGATGGAGAAGATAATTTAAGAGTTGATGATATTGCTTTTAAAATGGTTCAAGTGGAGAAGCGTCAAAAAGCATTGCTAGTTACATTAGGTAACAATTTTCTTGAAAAAGCATTATCACTTCACCCTAATGTTGAACTTTATACTAGTGATAATCCTAATGATTTGTATGGATATGATATATATATATTTGATGGAATTTTTCCTGAAAATTTCCCTGTAGATGGTAATTACCTTGTGTTTAATCCTGACGAACGAGAATTATTTAATCATATAGGTTATGTAGAAAATCCTGTGTTTACAACTAATGAGCATCAGGTAACCAATCATATCGAAAGTACAGAGTTTGCTACTAGAGTAACATCGGTATTTGAAGTACAAGATCAGAGGAATATTATTTATAATACATCTTATGGACCGAGTGCTTTTGAGATGTTGATACAGGATAATAAGGCTATAGTATACGGATTTGATATCCATGATACTGACTTGCCTTTATCAATAGAATTTCCTATACTTATGATGAACACTGTTG
The DNA here is from genome assembly GCA_029935405.1 of Vallitaleaceae bacterium. GTDB lineage: Bacteria > Bacillota > Clostridia > Lachnospirales > Vallitaleaceae > UBA1351. The sequence goes on from JAOZKH010000014.1 coordinate 29,897, forward strand.
ATTACTTATTGACGAATCAAATGGTTGGTGAAGAAGAATTGTATGTAGGTGATAGCGTGTCTATTAGTATCCTTCCTAGTACAATAAAAGGCAAGATTACTTCACCTTCAGGTATTGTGTCACAACTTGATTTGAATCGCCGGGAATATATATACAGTGGTATTAATGAAGTAGGAATATACACAATAACTCAGGAACAAGAATATGATACTCTTAATGAAGAGTTTGCCGTTAATATACCTTATATTAGCGAGAATCAAGGTGAAATCAATGAAAGAGATTTAATCAAAACTCCTCTATCAACAAAAAGTCTAGGTTTGTATATTGGAGTTTTGGTTTTGATACTAATCCTTATCGAGTGGTTTATTTATAGTTACAGGAGGAAAATTCATGAGTATAAACTTTAATAGAATTTATCCGTTACTATTTATAATACCTTCGATTTTTATATTATGGTTTACGTATCGAAAATTTTTATCTAAACATTATTTACGAAGTACTGTTTTTAGAGGTATAACAGTGTTATTAGTAATACTGTCACTTTGTCAAATTCATGTTATAAGAATTGCAGAAGAAACTACAACGATTTTTCTAGCAGATATGTCTCACTCTACAGAAGAATCTAAATTAGATATGGAAGAATTTATCAATGATGCGGTGAAGGTAAAAGGGGATAAAGATTTAATTGGCGTTATAGCTTTTGCAAATGAAGCAAAAGTTGAACAGGTTCCAAGTTTGACACCACTTTACAATCAATTTGAAACAAATATTAATGGAGAATTTACAAATATTCAGACAGGCTTAATATCGTCAAATGCACTGATTCCAAATGATACAAAGCGTCGAATTATACTTATGACAGATGGATATGAGAATATAGGTGATGCACGAAAACAAATAAGTGGTATTGTTTCTAGTGATACTGCTATTGATATTGTGGATTATTCATTACATGAATTTAGTGAAGTTCAATTTGAAGAAATTGCTGTGCCAAAAAAGGTTGAAAAAAATCAAACTATTACAGTACAGGCAAGTATTTATTCGAATGTTTTAACTAAGGGTTCATTATATATCTATTCTAATAATCAAGTAAAATTCGAGAAAGTTATTAATATTGAACCAGGTGAAAATCTATATGCATTCACAGATACTATATCAGATAGTGGACTTGTTACTTATTCGGGTCAGATTATTGTGGATAAAGATACATATATAGAAAACAATCATGTATCAACTTATACATTTGTTAATGACCTGCCGCGATTATTAATCGTTCAAGGAGAAGATGAACAAGCCCTTAATTTGATTGGAATGTTAGAAAATTCTGCACTAATGGATATTAGATTGCCAAATGAAGTTCCAAGTTCAATAGAAGAACTTATTAAATATGATGGATATATCCTTAGTAATATATCAATAGAAAATCTTGAACCTGAATTTCTTGTTCATTTAGAAGAGGCTATTAGAATGCAGGGGAAAGGACTTCTAGTAACTGGAGGAGAAACAAGTTTTGGTCCAGGAGGTTATTATAAAACACTTCTTGAATCTATTTTACCTGTCAATATGGATGCTAAGCCTAAAGAGGAAAAACCTAACCTTGCATTAATGTTAGTTATAGATAAGTCTGGCAGTATGTCATCAGGTGAATATGGCGTTAGCCAAATGGAATTAGCAAAGGAAGCAGCTATTCGTAGCTTAGAAGTATTAGAAGATAAAGATTATATAGGTGTTCTTGGATTTGATTCGTCACCTAAATGGGTAGTAGAACCGGTAAAAGCGACTGATAAAGATAAGATAGAAGATCAAATTGCCTCGTTAGGGCCTGGTGGAGGTACGTCAATACAGCCTTCTCTAAAACTTGCCATTGAAGAACTTGATAAATTAGATGCAGGACTTAAACATATTATTTTGTTAACTGATGGACAAGCTGAAACAACAGGATATTTACCTTTACTTGAAACAATGAATAATAAAGGTATGACATTATCAACAGTTGCTGTTGGAAGTGGTGCAGATAAAAACTTATTGAAGCTATTAGCTGAATATGGTAATGGTCGCTATTATTCAACAGGTGTCTTTAGCGATATCCCAAGTATTTTTACTAAAGAAGCTTTTATGGCAGGGAAAAAATACTTGAACAATGTAACTTTTTATCCAAGAGTTTCAGCTGACTCTCCAATTATAAGTGGAATAGATGCGTTGCCGGAACTTGATGGATATGTGGCAGTAAGTTCTAAGGAACAGGCAAAAGTCATTCTAAGCGGTCCTGATAACGACCCGATATTGGCATCTTGGCAGTATGGGTTAGGCAGAAGTGTTGCTTATACTTCAGATATGAAAGGGTTGTGGTCAAAAAAGTGGTTAGAATGGGATAGCAATCAAAGTTTTTGGATAAATACTGTATCTTGGTTAGTTCAACAGGATTTGAATACGGATTATGCTGTGAAAGGTTACTATGAGGATGGTAAAGGAAATATTGAAGTAAGTAGTCTTATTAAAGGGGAAGATTATGCCTCAATAGAAGGACTACTATCTACACCAGAAGGTGAAACCGAAGCCATTATTCTAGAAGCAACAGCTCCTGGTAAATATACAGGTGAATTTGAACCTATGGGTGAAGGTGTTTATCTAATATCCCTTCAACTAGGAAGTGGTAATGAATCAGAACAGATAATAACAGCAGTAAATATAGGTTATTCTAAGGAATACGACTTTTTTAGTCATGATAAAATCACCATGAATGAGTTAATTGATTTAAGTGGTGGCAGACTATTAACTAAACCTGAAGATGTATTCAAAAGTGAATTGCCGCCAGTTAAAGGCTCATTAGATTTAAGTATGCTATTAATTATAGCAGCATTTATTACGTTTATGTCTGAAATAATATTACGTAAGTTTAAGCCTCCAATAAAAGCTATATCTAATAAAATAGAAGTTATTTCTAGTAACGTAGCAGATAGTTTGAAAAAAAACAATGATGAAGACCATAGTGCAGCGGCGCATGTTAAAGAATTGTTGAAAAACAAGAAATAATATGGTTAGGGTGTCAAAACTAGATAGTTGAACTTTCTACCACTATTTTGTATTTGATTGACAGTATTCACCCATAGGAGTATAATCAAAACTAGATTTGACAAATCATAATTTGATTTATTCAAAAATGCTATAATATACATGGAGGGTTGCTATGTTCATTGGAAGAAAAAAGGAAATAGACTATTTTGAAGGTATATATCAAAGTAATAAAGCGGAATTTATTACCTTATATGGGAGACGTAGAATTGGCAAAACCGAGTTACTAAAGCAAGTGAGCAAAGGCAGGAAACATATTTTTTATAGCGCTAAGGAATGTACAGATTATGAGCAATTATCATCAATTTCTGAAAAGATACTTGGTAAGGGAAAACGCTTTGAGCATTGGGAAGCATTATTTGAGCATATAGGTCAAGAGGGACAAAGTGAGTCATTAATTGTTATACTTGATGAGTTCCCATATATGGTTAAGGGTAATAGTTCACTACCTTCGATTATTCAAAATACTTGGGATCATATGCTTAAAGACACAAAGATTAAATTAATTATATGTGGTTCAAGTATGAGTTTTATTGAAAAAGAAATATTAAGTGAAAAAATGCCTTTATATGGTCGAATGAGTGGCGTCTATAAATTAGATGAACTTGAATATGATGATGCAAGGAAATTCTTTCCAAAGTATGATGAGATTAACGCAATAACTGTATATAGCATTCTTGGAGGTGTGCCACATTATCTACTACAATTTGATGCAAATATAGGGATAAAAGCCAATGTGTGTAATGCAATACTGAACAAGGGAAGAATTCTTTATAACGAAGTAGATTTTCTGCTTAAACAAGAGATGCGGGAGCCACAGGTTTATTATACAATTATTGAAAAAATAGCCTTTGGGGCAACAAAATTAAATGAAATTCACACTAAAACTCAAATCAGCACAAATAAGTTAGCCGTATATTTAAAAAATCTTATAGAATTGGGGATAGTTTGCAAAGAGTATCCGATTACAGAAAAAATTAAAACAAAAGTAAATCTTCACTCAGGCATTTACAAATTATCAAGTCATTATTTTGAATTCTATTTCAGGTTTGTTTTTTCTAATATTTCGGATTTAGAAGAAGGGTTAATAGAGGATGTTTATGATTATGATATTGAACCATATTTGAACACGTATATAGGACATAACTATGAAAAGATATGTATAAGTAAATTAAAGAAAAAAATAAGAAGTAGTCATGAACCTTATAGAATAAAACATATTGGACGTTGGTGGAATAAACAGGAAGAAATTGATATTGTAGGATTTGAAAATGCAAATTTTATTGTAGCAGAGTGTAAGTGGCGTAATCAAAAGCTTACAATGAATGTGTTAGATAACCTAATTCAAAAGGTAGAAAAGAATCTTAATTATAATCAAATACACTATTATCTCTTCTCAAAAAGTGGATTTGCAGATACGGTAATAAAGAGGGCAAAAGAAGATAAACTGATTCACATTGTTGAAGTGTTAGGGGAAAAATACTAGCAGTTCCATATCAAGAAATAGTATGTCACACGTGAATAATGTGAATATAGTGATATGAATAATGTAAATGATACAAATAATAAAAAAAAAGAAAAGGAGATTTAAAAAATGGGAAAATTTGTAATTAGAGAAACAAACACAGGTATTAAGTTTGATTTAAAAGCAGGTAATGGAGAAGTAATTGGAACATCTGAAGTTTACACAACAAAAGTAGCATGTGAAAATGGTATTAAAAGTGTGAAAACTAATGCTTTAATCGCAGAAATAGAAGATCAAACTATTAAAGATTTTAAAACTGTAAAGCACCCTAAATACCAAGTATTTGAAGACAAGGTTGGAGAAATTCACTTTAGACTTAAAGCTAAAAATGGTGAAATTATTCTTGCAAGCGAAGGCTATAAAGCAAAAGCGGCTTGCATTAATGGCATTGAATCGGTCAAGAAAAATGCTCCTGAAGGTCAGATTACACATGGATGATTTAATAAAGCGAATACTAGACTTTAGGAATCAACGTGATTGGAAACAATTTCATACACCGGAAAACCTAGCTAAATCAATAGTAATAGAATCAGCAGAATTGTTAGAAAACTTTCAATGGAATGGAGAATATAATGAAACAAATGTTCATGAAGAACTTGCAGATATCATGAATTATTGTATTCTGATGGCAGATTCATTAAACGTAGATATTATTGAAATTATGCATAAAAAAATAGAGCAAAACGAAAAGAAATATCCAGTAGAAAAAGCAAAAGGAAATAGCAAAAAATATACAGAATTGAATTAATAGATTAGAATTAATGGGTTAGAAAGGGAATAATATGTTTCCAAAAGTAGAAATTAATTTGAGTTATATTAAGTATAATGCAAATGTATTACAAAAAAAATGTAGTGCATCAGGAATTGAAATTGCAGCGGTAACAAAATTAGTTCGTGGAGATCTTAGTGTTGTGAATGTAATCTGTGAATCAGGAATTAAGATGATTGCTGATTCTAGATTACTTAACTTTGAAAAGATGTCAGAAATAAATATGGAAAAACTGTTATTACGTATTCCAATGCTAAGTCAAATTGAACGAGTAGTTGACTTGGTTGATATTTCTCTTAACTCTGAAATTGAAACAATTAGGAAAATTTCTAAAGTATCAAAAAGGAAAGGGAAAACGCATAGTATAATTTTAATGATTGATTTAGGTGATCTTAGAGAAGGAATTATTGATGATAGCTTAATTGATTATACTATCAGTGAAACATTAAAATTAGATAATGTAAAAATATTAGGCATTGGAACTAATCTTACTTGTTTTGGAGGCGTAGTTCCTAGTAACAAGAATCTGCAAAAATTAGTAACGGTAAAAAGAAGAATTGAAAGTAAATATAATATTAAGTTAAATATTATATCTGGAGGGAATTCTGGGAGTTTGGGATTATTAAGTGATAATAAAATGCCTAAAGAAGTTAATCAATTAAGACTTGGTGCTTCAATACTAATGGGTATTGGATTAAATGATGCTGATATTCCTGGATTGAAACAAAATAGCTTTAACCTTGTTGTAGAGATTATAGAAATAATGGAAAAGCCTTCAATTCCAAGTGGCGAAATTGGATTAGATTCATTTGGAAATAAACCATTTTTTGAAGATTTGGGTATTAGGAAAAAGGTCATTTGTGCAATAGGACGTCAAGATGTTTCACTAGAGGATATTACTCCTTTTGATAAAGGTATTAAAATGTTGGGGATGAGTAGTGACCATTTAATTTTAGACGTAACAGATGCTGTAAACAACTATTCACTAGGTGGTCTAATATCATTTGAATTATCTTATGGTGGAGTTTTAAGTGTTATGACTTCTGATTATATTAGTAAAACCTATGTTTAATAGATTTTACTAAATATGAACTTTTTGTAACTTTTATGGCAACTATATAGTATAATATAAAAGTAACTATAGTATTCCTATAGTATATTTATTTTAGAGGAGGAAAAAATGAATAAGAAAAACATTACCAAAGTACTACTTATTATTACTATTATTACCATTGTTTTGTCTCTATTTATAGTTAACGATGGCAGCTTTGGGGTATGGTCATTACTACCACCATTAGTAGCAATATTACTTGCATTCACAACTAAGCAAGTTATTTTATCACTATTTGTTGGTATATTCACAGGTTCCATGATGTTAGTTGAAGGCAATGTATTTGCCAAGATTTTCAACGGATTTATCAATTCATTTGGTGAAGTCGTAGGTTCTGTAGCTGATAGTTGGAATGCAGGTATTCTAATATTCACACTTATGATTGGTGGCATGATTGGGGTTATCGCTAGAACAGGTGGAACAAGAGCAATAGCAAATTCTTTAGCTAAAAAAGCTACAACTGCTAGATCAGCACAGCTTGCAACAATGTTAATGGGTGTTGCAGTATTCTTTGATGATTATGCAAATACACTAGTTGTTGGTCCAACAATGAGACCATTGACTGACAAGATGAATGTATCAAGAGAAAAACTCTCTTATATAGTTGACTCAACTGCAGCACCTGTTGCAGGCATGGCATTAATCTCTACTTGGGTAGGGTATGAACTTGGCTTAATCAATGATGCATTTGAAGCACTTGGTATGAGTGTAAATTCATATGAAGTTTTCATAAAGTCTATACCATTTAGATTTTATGATATTTTTGCTCTAGTTATGGTATTCTTAGTAGCTTACATGATGAGAGATTTTGGTCCAATGTACAAAGCTGAAAAACGTGCAAGACTAGAAGGAAAAGTTTTAGCAGATAATGCACAGCCAATGGCTAATACTGAATTAGGTGCTAAAGAGGCAAATGGTAATATTTGGAATGCATTAGCTCCAATACTTACTCTTGTTGTTGTATCTTTTCTTGGCCTCTGGTATTCAGGTGGCGGTACTGAAGAAGCATTTACTCTTGAAGGAATAAGAAATGCTTTTGGTAATTCAGATGCATCAGTAGCACTTATTTGGGGTGCAGCTCTTGGTTCAATTGTTGCTATAGTTTTGGCAATAGCAGGCAAATTACTTACACTTGGTGAAGCTTTTGATGCTTGGGTTGAAGGTTTTAAATCATTAGTTATCACTGCAATCATTCTTACATTAGCATGGTCACTTGGTTCAGTAACTGGTCAAGTTGATGCAGCTGGTTTCTTAATTGGTGCATTGTCAGGCACAATTGCAGCAGGTTTTGTACCATTTGTCGTTTTTCTTTTTGCAATGATTATTGCATTTGCAACAGGAACATCTTGGGGTACTATGGCTATATTAATGCCACTTGCTATTCCACTTGCAAACGAACTTGGTGGTGGCGACATGCACTTAATCTATGCAACACTTGGTTCTGTATTAACAGGTTCTATCTTTGGAGATCACTGTTCACCAATTTCAGATACCACCATTATGTCATCCATGGCGTCGGCAGCTGATCATCTTGATCACGTTAAGACTCAAATGCCTTACGCATTAACAACTGCGGCAATTGCTGCTGCTGTTGGTTATATTCCGGCTGGATTTGGAATGTCACCTTGGATTTCATTACCAATTGGTATTGTAGCAATTTTCTTAGTTCTTAAATTTGTTGGGAAAAGTGTAAAAGAAGAAGATTTAAAAGCTTAATTAGGTAATTATATTATTTTTGAAAAACTCCTAATACTTCTTAGTATAGGAGTTTTTCTTTAGTGTGCCCAGCATGGGCGCAATCTTAAGGGTGAAAGTCCCAAGCATACCCT
>JAOZKH010000217.1 GCA_029935405.1 Vallitaleaceae bacterium
CTCTAGCTTCAATCATCACAATATTCATATCTTTAACTTCATCTTTTGCTAGTTCACTTAGTATATTTAACCCTTTATCTCTTTTATCTAAAATAATCGACTTAAAGTTCTTATCAACTTCTTTTTTACTAAGCCATCTTGCTGATCCAAACTGGTTTTGGCCTGCTGCTACTGGTGTTTTAATCATTGGTGTAATCATAGTGCGTTCTGACTGATACGGTTTATGATTAGCCACAAAATAAAAAACTGCTATTAGTAAAATAACAGCCTCAAAAAGCAAAAATAGCAGCAAATGTTCTTTGCTACTTAATAAACTTTCTATGATTTCTTTTCCTTTAAATAATTTAATTATTCTAATCTCTCGTTTTAATAACAGATGAAGATTCATTGTAAATATCAGGTTAAAAACACTTCCAAAGATAACGATTATAAAAGCAAAAACAAACTTCTTATGTTTAACCATTGATATCACCTAGTTTTTCCTTAATACACTTACTTAACATACAGTTATATTTAACATGACTTTCTCCTTGTTTTGTAGCTTTCTTCTTATTTAGTAAGTACAAACATTGTTCGCATTTATGTTGTTCTTCTACTAATTTCTTCGTAATCATCACCTCCTAAATTTCTAGATTATTGTTAGTCTTTTCTTTTTCCCAGTTTAAGCCTTCGCCTTTTTTAAATTCTGCAATTAAGTCACTTTTTGCTTTTCCTTCTAGCTTACTAAGTGAAAATTTAGAATCACTACTTTTAGCTAAGTTGTTTGTTTCTAATAATTTCATCGCTCCAAGTAAACCTTCAAAACTACTTTCTAGCTTTTCCTTTTTAATGTTTTTAGCATTTAATTCAAACCTTTCTTCTAGTGCTTCTTTTGTAAACGATTCAGGTGGATATAACTTTCTATTTCTAACTTTTTTTCCTTCTTCATTTGTAAATGTTATATACTTTCTAGCATCACTCCAATTCACTTGATAATTTAACTTCTTAAGTTTGTTAATAAAGTCAGCTCTTGATACAGCGTGATTTTTAGAATGTCTAATTGCTAGATACATTTCGTACTTCCAGCTCTTTCCTTGACTTTTTGTTCTGTATTCTCCGCGGTTTATATGCGTACCTTTTTTGCCATGAGTTACACTTAATCCGTATTTTCTACAAAGCTCATCTGAATAATCTTTTAACTCTAAAAGTTCTTCTTTACTTATTCTCCACTTCCTACCAGTTTCAGAGTTAACAGTATTTATAATAAAATGAGTATGAAGATTATTTGTATCTGTATGAACCGCATAAACAACTTGAAATCCTTTAAATTTATCCATTAGAAGTAATTCATCAGCTACTTTTTTAACTGTTACTTCATCAACTTTTTCTTTCTCTGAAAAGGATTGTACAAAGTGTATGTACTGCCTACCATTTTCTTTGTTATATATTCGCTTTGTTAAAACAAAATTTTCATAAGCATGATCAGGATCACAGTTATGACCACCATAAAGATTTAAACTTGTTTTATCGTTTCTAAGAATATAATTAATTCTCTTTTTCATGTTAGTGTAGTTTATATTCTTCCCGTTAATAAACTCTATTATTGCCATTACATTTCTAGCTCTTTATTTAATGACATATTCTCTAATACTTCTTTTTCTAGAATCTTATCTAGTACGCTTTCTGGAAAATGCAGTATCTTAGTCATCTTTCGTATTTCAAGAATAATGTCATCTCTATTATCTTGATACATAGATGAAGATAAAAAATCTTTTGACAGTCTTAAATTAACTTCCCCATCAACTCTTTCTTTAACAATGATATCAACTGCACGACTAGGCTTTGTAATGCCGACTGCTGTGTAACTGCTCTTAAGTTTCGTATTAATGAACACTTTCATCGCTTCATCTAAATGATCAAATTCTTTTATCCCTAATTTGTCTATATCATAAATATAATATTTCAACTTTAACCTCACTTTCTTTTTCCTTTTTTCTTTGTTAACTCATCAAGTATTTTCCACATATCATTTAATGCTTCTTTAAAACCCTTTAAATCTATAACTTTTATTTTATCGGTGTGGGCAAGTACTGTTAGCTGGTTGAGGTTGTTACCAATCTTTGCTATGTTGTGAACCACGTCTTTCAATTCTTCAATAACAATAATTTCTTCTCCTAGTGCAGATAGAACAATATAATCACTCATACTTAGCTTTGATTTTTTAGCTTTTAAGAGAATTCTCATATACTCTTTTTCTGTAGCTCTGGCATTTATACGTTTGTTTTTTTTCAAACAATAACCACCTCTCTTTAAACCTCTAGCTCGCTATCTTCTTCATATTCTCTAGAGCAGGTGCTGTATAAATTTATATCCTTTTCTTCGGTTTCATTTACAATAACAACATGCTCTATAAAACTTAATCGCTGTTCTAAGTTGAATTTCAATATTATATCTTTTAATTTCACCAAAGCTCTTGAGTACAGTTCTTTTTCATACTTCTTATATTCTTCAGAGCTATAATCTATTTTCGAGTTTCCCAGATCTACTATTTCTACATTACTAGATGTCATAGATCCATTAACCCATTTATAATTCATGCTCCCAAATTTGTATAGCTCACGATAATATCTCAATTCATTTCCATCAGATAATTCAAACCACCCGAGCGTATCCTCTATTAAGTATTCTCTATAGAAATTCATCCCAATGATTGCTTCACATGCTCTATAAATAGCCCATCCTTCTTCATCAACAAAACTATATTTTTCGTATACTTCTTTAGAGGATAATCCTTCTATTTCTAACGGTATCTTAGAAACAATCATTTTCACTTTTTGTTCTAATGGCTCATATTTATTTATTATTTCACGTAGTTCTATTTGAGACTCAACTTTATAGTCAGAAAATATAATCTTAAGTTTTTCTAATTCGTTTTCTTTTTTACGATTTTCTTTTTCATTGTGCGCAATTTTCCTTTCATAATTTTCTAACACCTCTGAATCTTTAAGTACGCTAAAAATGCTTTTTACTAATTTTTTAAAATTCAATGCATCAACTCCCTTACAACGAAAATGTAAATGTAATTCATCTAGTAGCATCTTCATATTGGTTTTTTTATATTTTTTTATGGGTTTGGGTGAAACCCAAGTATTAAAGGGGTTCGGGGATTCCCCGACAAGCCATTTGTCATACAAATGGGAAGCTTGCTACACAAGAAAGCAAGCTTTCTAAGAGCTGTGGTTTTT
>JAOZKH010000218.1 GCA_029935405.1 Vallitaleaceae bacterium
CTATACAAAATAGACAAAATACATCTTAGTATCAAGGGGAGAAAGGTATATAATTTAAATATAGTAAACTTTCTTTACTAAAAGTGTTGACAAATTATACAAACTAGAATATAATTACGGCATAACCAACATATGTTGTAAGTGTGTTACTGATACGATCAGGCATGAGCTTGTTATAGGCGGGATAGCTGTCTACAATAGTTCATGTTTTTTTAATGTAGAAGGAAGTTCTATATTAAACTTATGAGTTGGAATGGTAGGTATGATCAACCTATAAATTTCGGCTTAAAGATGTATAATAATCATTTAGTTGTACAACGAAAGAGGTGAAACATGTCAAATCATTACATCGTGCAAAGAATAATGAATAACAATATTATATTGGCTAAACATGTGAAGTCAGGTAATGAAGTCGTTCTTATGGGCAAAGGTATTGGATTTGGCAGAAAAAAAGGAACAGAAACAACAATGAATTCAGGTGAAATTGAAAAATCTTTCATTGCAGGTAACAGCAGTTTAAAGGACAGTTACATGAGGATGCTTGAAGAAGTTAATAGTGAAATTGTTGAACTATGTACAGAAATTATTCTGGTCGCAGAGAAAAAACTTGGAAAACTCAGTGATAGAAGTTTTATTGTAATTGTAGATCACATTAGTTTTGCAGTTGAAAAACTGTACAAAAACATTATTATCGAGAATCCTTTTTCTTATGAAATTGCTCAGTTATACCCGGAAGAATATGCTATCGGTGAATATGCAAGAAAACTGATACTTGAATCAATTGGGATTGACGTTACTGAGGCAGAAGTTGGATTTGTTGCATTGCATTTGAATGCTGCTAGACAACATACAGTAGTATCAGATACATTAAAGAATACTAGAATTATTAAAGGCATGATAGAAATTGTTGAATTTGAATTGGATATTTCTTTTAAAGATTATTCAAGGCTTAACAATAATTTACTTTTACACTTAAGAGAATTTATGCAAGAGGTTACTGAAAATAAGTACAAGACTAATCATCCACTGTTTGGTGAAACAGTCAAACAGTGTAGAGACGCATTTGAAATTTCTAAAAAACTAGGGCGTTTTGTATCAAAAGAAAAAAAACTTGTAGTCTCTGATTTGGAACTATTTTATTTAACTTTACATATTGATAAGCTTATTAGAAAAGTAAAAAATATGTAAATCAAAATTATGGAGGATCTTATGAATAAAGCATTCGGAAACATTCAAAAAGTGGGAAAAGCATTAATGACACCAGTTGCAGTTTTACCTGCAGCAGCGCTATTACTTAGATTTGGAGTATTGTGGGACATCGGAGTTATGACAGCAGCCGGTGCAGCAATTTTTGATAACTTAGCAATTATTTTTGCTATTGGTATTGCTTTTGGATTAGCGAAAAACAACCAAGGTGTTGCAGCTCTTGCAGGATACGTTGGATATGAAGTAATTACAGGAATAGCAACAACTATAAATGCTGATATTAATATGGGCGTTTTAGGTGGTATCGTAGCTGGTATAATGGCAGGTATGTTATATAATAAATTCTATAACATTAAATTACCTGATTGGTTAGGATTCTTTGGTGGTAAGAGATTTGTTCCTATAATCACATCATTTTGTGCAATAGCAGTAGGTACTGTTTTTGGATATATTTGGCCAGCAGTTCAATCAGTAATTAATGGACTAGGTGAATGGATGATCGGAGCAGGTGCAGCGGGTGTATTTGTATTTGGTTTCTTAAATAGATTATTAATTCCTACAGGATTACATCATGTACTTAATAGTATTGCATGGTTTGTATTTGGTGAATATGAAGGAGCTACAGGAGACCTTGGAAGATTTTTCGCAGGGGACCCAACAGCTGGACAATTTATGACAGGTTTCTTCCCAATTATGATGTTTGGACTTCCAGCAGCAGCTTTAGCTATTTACTTTGCAGCTAAAAAAGCTAACAGATCAGCAGTTGGTGGTATGTTATTCTCAGTTGCTTTCACAGCATTTTTAACAGGTATTACTGAACCACTTGAATTTATGTTTATGTTTATTGCACCAGTATTATATGCATTCCATGCTATAATGACAGGTCTTGCATTAGCTATTACATACTTGCTTGGAGTTAAACATGGATTTGGTTTCTCAGGTGGAGCAGTGGATTATGTTGTAAACTATAATTTAGCTACAAATCCAATTATGATAATTCCAATTGGTTTAGTATTTGCAGTAATATACTTTGTAGTATTCAAATACGTTATAGAAAAATTTGATATACCAACACCTGGTCGTTTAGATGATGAAACAGGTAATGAAAATATAATGAATGAATTAGGTGTTTCAGAAGTTGCTAAACAATACGTTGCATTACTTGGTGGAAAAGCTAATATTATTGATGTAGATGCTTGTATTACAAGACTTCGTTTGACTCTTAATGATAACTCAATGGTTACTTTAGAAGCTGTAAAAGCACTAGGAGCTTCAGGACTTATTAAACCTAATAAATCTAATATTCAAATCGTAGTTGGAACAAAGGCAGAAATTGTTGCAGAAGAAATGAAAGAATTATTATAAAATAAAATAACTATAAACAAAATACTGCAAACAAAATCTAAAGGAAGTGTAGATATGTTTAAATTTCTGAAAAAAGAGAATAAGGAATTATTATCTCCAGCTAAAGGTAAAATAATACCAATCACAGAAGTTAATGATCCTGTGTTTGCAGGTAAGATGATGGGAGACGGCTATGCCGTCATCCCTGAATCATCAACAATGGTAAGTCCTTGTGATGGAGAAATCGTTCAAGTTTTCAAGACAAAACATGCAATAATAATTCGTAGTAATGATGGATTAGAAATAATATTTCATGTAGGTCTTGATACCGTTGCTTTAAAAGGTGAAGGATTTGATGTGAAAGTCACAGATGGTCAAAAGGTAAAAGCAGGAGATGTTCTGATGATAGTTGACTTAGCTTATCTTCAAGAACAAGGGAAAGACATTGTTACACCAGTAGTTATTACTAATATGGATATTATTGAGAGTATGAAAGTACAAGAAACAAATGGTGAAATTAATGAGACAGCTCTTTTATATAAAACTGTTAAGTAGAACTTTTGTTAATGATATTATCCTAATAAGTAAAACACGGGGCTTTTAAGTTCCGTGTTTTTGTGTTACAATCTTTGATGGTACATAATCTTTTAAAGATAAAATATGGTTA
>JAOZKH010000015.1:0-19018 GCA_029935405.1 Vallitaleaceae bacterium
AAAATATCTTAAAAGAACTGAAAAAATAATCATTTGATGTTATACTAAAAAAAACTTTTAAACAAATAGAAATATAAATAACAAAAATAAAATATAAATACATTATAAGGTATAACAATTTCACAAGGATGTATGAATAATAAGAAAGGAGTCATTATGGAACAAAATAAAGAAGATAATAATGTAGAGGTATCTACTAAAACAAATAAGAATTTAATAAAAGAGATTGGTGGTTTTATAAAAGAAATACTTATTACAGTAGTAATTGTATTTTTAATTATTTCTTTTGTAGTGCAACCAACAACTGTTGATGGTTCATCAATGGATCCAACGTTAAAAGATAAGGATCAATTATTAATTGAGAAAGTTAGTCAGAGATTTTCTGGAATTAATAGATATGATATTATAATATTTCCATACAGTAAAGAAGAAGAAAAATACTTTATTAAACGTGTAATAGGTATGCCTGGTGAAACGGTGAATATCGTTAATGGTGAAGTGTATATTGATGGAATACTTCTAGATGAACCATTTGAACTTGATTTAATTGAAGATTATGGTTCTAATATATTACCTGCGGTTATTCCTAAGGAACACTACTTTGTTATTGGTGATAACAGGAATCACAGTAAAGATTCAAGGTATACAGATGTTGGTTTCATTTATGAAGATGATATATTAGGCAAAGGATTTATTAGACTTTGGCCCTTTAATAGTGTTGGTTTTATTAATAAATTTTAAAAACAACAAGGCTTGTTAACAGAAATATAATGAAAAGAGATTGGAGTAAATTATGAATATACAATGGTACCCAGGTCATATGACCAAAGCAAAGAGAATGATGGCAGAAAGCATTAAGCTTATTGATTGTGTTGTAGAGTTATTAGATGCAAGAACACCACTTAGTAGTCAAAATCCTGACTTACCTAAAATCGCAAATGGAAGACCAAGATTAATTTTATTAACTAAAATGGATCTTGCCGATCCTAATAAAACGAAAGAATGGATTGAATACTTTAAAGCTCAAGGAATAACTTCTATGGAAGTTAATTCGAGAGATGGTAAGAATATGAATAAAGTAATACCTCTTATTAATGAAGTATGTGCTGAAAAAATTGCTAGAAATAAAAGGCGTGGTTTAGTAAATAAACCTTTACGAATTATGGTAGCTGGAATTCCCAATGTAGGTAAATCAACATTTATTAATAAACTCGTAGGTAAATCAAGTGCAAAGACAGGCAATAAACCAGGTGTTACAAAAGGAAAACAATGGATTAAAATAAAAAAAGGACTTGAGTTATTAGATACTCCAGGAATACTTTGGCCAAAATTCGAAGACAAAAAAATTGGTTTTCATCTTGCATTTATTGGTAGTATTAAAGATGATATTTTAGATACAACTGGATTAGCATATGAACTTATTGACCACATAATGAAGATATACCCAAATGCACTTAAGTCACAGTTTCCAAGTGTAGAATTTATGAAAGATGATATACCAAGAAAAGGTTATGAAATTTTAGCTGACGCAACAGTTGTAAGAAACTTTTTAAAAAGTGGATCTAAACCGGATATTGATAGAATGGGTAAAGTGATATTAGATGAATTTAGAGCTTCTAAATACGGTCGTATGACCATAGATGAAATTCCTATTAATACAAACTTAATATAACTAAGATAATCATATATATTTTATGAAGGGAGTTAATAATGAAGGAAGTGAAAATCATAGATGGTATTAGTTTTATAGGTGGAATTGATCATGATTTAAGAGTGTTTGATATAACTATGCATACTGAATTTGGAACAAGTTATAATTCATATATAGTTGAAGGTTCAGAAAAAACAGCACTTATTGAAACAGTAAAACATACTTTTACAGATAGATATATTGAGTTTTTGAAGAATAATAAAGACTTGACAAAAATTGATTATATCGTAGTTAATCATACAGAACCTGACCATGTTGGTACCATAGGAAAACTATTAGAGTACACACCAAATGCAGTTGTGTTAGGTTCTGCAGCAGCAATCAGATTTTTAGGTCAAATTGCTAATAAACCTTTTAATTCAATAATTGTTAGGGAAGATGATGAAATATCATTAGGAGATAAGACATTAAAATTCATCATGGCTCCTTTCTTACACTGGCCAGATACAATTTATACTTATATACCAGAAGATAAACTTATATTTACATGTGATTCTTTTGGTGCGCATTATGCTTTTGATGGCGTATTTTCATCTAAAATCATTAATAAAGAAGATTATATGAAAGCCCTAAAATATTATTTTGATATGATTATGGGACCTTTCAAAAATCATATGTTAAATGCTATAAGAAAAATTGAAAATCTTGAAATAGAATATATTTGTAATGGACATGGTCCTATTCTTGATGATAACCCAATGGAAATTGTGAAACTTTCTAAAAAGTGGGCAAGTAATCAAGAAAAAGTCAAACAAATAATTATTCCATATGTATCTGCCTATGGTTATTCAAAACAATTAGCAGAGACTATTGCAGAAGGTATTAAGTCACAAGATAATTATGCGGTTAAGCTCTATGATATGGTTTATGCAGATGAAGTAGAGGTTATTGAAGAAATTACTAAAGCAGAAGGAGTGATTTTTGGCTCACCAACAATAAATGGAGATGCTTTACTTCCTATTATGAATATATTAGTTAAATTAAGCCCTATAGTTCATGGGGGTATGTTTGCGGCAGCTTTTGGCTCCTATGGTTGGAGTGGTGAAGCAGTGTCTAACCTATCTCGTAGAATGAAAGAGCTTAAGTTTAAAGTGTTAGAAGGTTTCAAAGTTAACTTTAAGCCTTCAGATAAAGATTTAGAGGCTGCCTTTGAATTTGGTGTAAAATTTATAAAAGTAATGATAAAAGAAGATGTTTTTGTAGCATTTGATGCACCTAAAAATTTAACACATAGAGTAAAAAATGATAATGAAGAAACTATAAAAAAATGGATTTGTACAGTCTGCCAAGAGGTGCTTTCAGGAACAGAACCACCTGAAATATGTGCGGCATGTGGAGCAAGTAAAGAGCAGTTTGAAGAATATTTTGAAGAAATAATTAAATCAACAAAAGAAATTGAAGAACAGATTGTTATTATCGGAAATGGTATTGCAGGAGTAACTGTAGCAGAGACACTACGTAAATATTCAGAAAATGCTAAAATCACAATTATAGATAAATGTTGGGAACCAGTTTATTATAAACCTATGTTATCAAAATTCATAGGTCAAGATGAAATGCCTAATACATTTTATCTTCATGATCATAAATGGTACGAAACTAATAATATAAAGTTTATAGCACCAGTTGTTATGGATATTATTGATACTAAAATCAAAGAAATTAAACTTAACACGGGAGATGTAATAGCTTATGATAAATTAGTTATTGCATCAGGAAGTGAAAGTTTTATGCCGCCAATTAAGAATAATAATCTAAAAGGTGTTGTTACACTAAGAACATATAAAGATGCAATTAAGATTAAAAATTTCATGAAACAATCTAAAAAAGCTGTGATTATAGGTGGAGGGTTGTTAGGACTTGAATCAGCCGCAGAAATGCAACGTGGTGGATTAGAAGTGACTATTGTTGAAATAATGGATAGATTACTTCCAAGACAATTAGATATTAAAGGTTCAAGTATTCTTGAAGAAGGTTTTAATGCAAAAGGTATTACAATAATTAAAGATGCTAAGGTAGAATCAATTATAAAAAATAGCAAAAAAATAGATGGACTTCAAGTTGCAGGAGTTAAATTAGAAGATGGAACTTTACTTGAAGCAGATATAGTTCTTGTTAGTGCAGGTGTAAGAAGTGACCTAAGACCTTATAAAGCAATTGGAATAAGTTGTGATAGAGGAATTAACGTCAATAAAAAAATGGAAACTAATATTAAAGACATATATGCTTGTGGAGACTGTGCATGTTTTAATGGACTGAATTACTCAATATGGCCTGAAGCTGTAATCCAGGGTAAAGCTACTGCCTATTCAATACTTGGTATTGAGAAGATATATGAAAAATTTATTCCTTCAACAATTTGCAATGCATTGGGGCTTGAAATATTTTCTATAGGTGAATTGAATTATGATAACAATGACAGTAAATACAGTCATGTTATTTATGAAAATAAAGAAAAAAACCAATATAAATTGATGATATTTAAAGATCAACAATTAGTAGGCGGTATTATTATTGGAGATAATAAAAAGTCTAAGCTTTTAATAAAAGGTATCAAAAATGGACAAAAACTTACTGAATTAATTGAGGTGTTTTCCTAATGAAAGAATCAGACTTGTTTGAACCTATTAAAATTCACTTTGAAACATTAGGATTTAAGGTGGATGGTGAAGTAGGTGACTGTGATATGCTTATGACAGATGGTCAAGAGCATATTGTAATTGAACTCAAAAATGATTTGAATTTCAAATTATTTTTACAAGGAGTCAAAAGGCAGAAAGTTTTTGAAAAAGTTTATTTGGCTATTTGGTCTCCGAAAAATCTTTCATCAAAATTATTTAGAGATAAAGTTTATCTTCTAAATCGTTTAGGGCTTGGTCTTATTCTTGTATCAAAAAGAGCAAAAAAAGTTAATATATATTATGAGCCAATTGTTCACCCAGTAGAAAACTATAGAATACGAAATAAAAAAGTCAAAAAAAGAAATATTAAAGAGCTAAACGGTAGGCGTTCTAGAAATAATGTGGGTGGTGTTAAAGGCAAAAAAATATTGACAGCATATAAGGAAGATAGTTTGTTGGTACTTGATATTCTTGAAAAAGAAGGCGAATTAAAAGCTTCAATTATAAAATCAAAAACAGGTATAGACAGGGCATATGATATTGTTTATAACAATTATAATGATTGGTTTGTTAAAGTAGATAAAGGAATATATGGACTTACAGAAAAAGGGCATAATGCATGTAAGGATAACACTTTGCTTATTGAAAAAATGAAGAAGTCAGAGACTGACTCTTAGGAGAAACATATAAAAATAAGAATATAAACATTAAAAGAAGCTCAATTCGAGCTTCTTTTAATGTTCTTTTATATAGATATTACCAAGTTTGTTGATATTTATTGTTTATCGTATTGGACATGAACCAGTATCGCAACCATCATCACCTACATCAAGTTCTTGTTCTATAGATTCGTATTTAGAAAGAAGATTTGGTACAAAAGGTCGCATATCTGCTACGCGTTTTTCATATTCATCTTCTGTAATTGCTTCATATGGAAGAAGTTGATAAAAATTATCATCAAGGGATAAGAATGATAATGCAACTACGTCATCCCATTTTTCATAAACCCATTCTTCAACTTCATCCCATTCATGTTCTCTTACGTGAATAGTGATAGAGCAGTTATGATCAACATAGTTTTCCATAAACAATGTATAATTTTCAAGCTGTTCAATGGCACTTATATCATATTTGGTAACACCTTCAGGTGCTTTTACCGGAAACTCAATAACCTTTGTTGTACAAGTTTCTAAGTCTTGACCTACTTCAGGGTGAATAGGGTAGTTTAACTCTTCACATACCTTAACAAGTGGATCAGAAGAACTTATACGCACACGTCTAATATAGAAAGGTGAGTGAGAGTAATGAACACCACTAGATACAGTTGGTAATTGGCTAAGCGTTCCTTCAGGTTTAACTGTTGTTACAAGTAATGAAGCGTTTTGACCGATTTCTGTAGCATATTCCTTAATTGAATCATTTGCTTCAACTTTAAGTTGATTAAGTAATATAGCTTGATTTTCTCGTGTAAGACTTGCTTTATTAACCATATCTTGCCATCCTGTTAATGAACAACCAGTCAGCTTATCACGTTGCTGTACATTGTTCCATTCAGGAATTTCTAAGTTGACACATGTCATTCTGTAACCTGCTCTAGCAGATAAACGTTGTGCTTCAAGTAATTCTTCAGTATTTATAATTCCATCATCGTCTACAAAAGCATAGGTGTTAATCGTTGTAAGATTACATAAACCTTTTGAATCAAGAAGGATTTCACCACATGGGTTTACTCCGTTCATATTAGAACGACGTTTTGCACCAGCTATTTCATTAACCCAACCTGGTTCGCCAGAGTAACGCATTTGCTCTATTTGCCAATGCAATTGTTCTCTTGTAGGTTTTTCTCTATAGTAAATTGAATTATTACTCATTTGACGATGTATAATTTCTTGATCAACAATCCACTGTCCGTCAATCTGTTTGTATAAGTTTGATTTTGCTTTGATACATTCATCATCATCAGCATCGATTAACACTATTTCAGCAGTTCTTCTAACGCCACCAACAACAACATTTTCTCCGATAATATTAGCTACATCAAGGCAGTCAATAGGACGAAGCTTTACTAGACGTTGCTCATCATAAACAGAACGCTTTTTGATTACCTTTGTAATCTTTATAAACATATTTTTAATTGATTGATGACCACTTGCAGTACCTCCAAAGGATTTAAGCTTTTCCCCTTTTGGTCTTACATTATTATAATTAATAACAATTGTTTTGATATTTCTATATTCGTTTGAGTAGATTATTTTGAAGAAGAAATCAATAGATTGAGTCCAACCTTCTTTTGAATCTCCAATAGTGATGGTTGCTATGTTGTTATGTGAAAATAGAACACTAGTAGAATCTTCACGTTGATTAATATTAATAGGCGTATAATCCTCGTGAATAACTTCAAAGTCAGCACGAACTTTTGGTAACTTAGAAACATCATCTTTAAGAACACGAACCCCTACACCTGATCCAACCATCAATAGGTAAAATAAATCTTTAAATGCTGCAAAGCTATCAATAACCTGAAAAGCACAGTTATAGTTACTCATAGGATAATTAATAGAAACATCAGTTCCACCAACCCAGAATGTACGTCCAGATAAAAATTGTCTTAAGTGGAAAATATTATCAAATAATTTTTCAGCCTCTTCCCTTGTTGTAGGCACTAAGCTGCAGTTATACTCGACAGCACGACGAACAGTTTCCCACCAGTATTCACGACGATTTTCCTCAGGTAACCATCTTGAATAAGTTCTATAATACACAAAGCTTCCTAATTGTTTCATTGGGTTTGGAGTATGTTTATATTTACTGATAAATGCATCAGTTAAAATCCGTTTTGAAGTTGACTTTACACGTTTATCTCTGGATTTATCTCTCTCATAACGGTAAAGTATATATTTCTTGGCAACATCTTTACGCGCAGATGCCATTAACTTATCTTCTACTATATCTTGAATAATATTTACTGAAAATGGTGAAGAATAAGTTTCAAGTGTTTCTCTAATAGAAGTAGTTATGTTGTCTGCTGCTACTTCATCAATCCCCTCTTTAGTCTCAGACATAGCCAAAATAATGGCGTTTCTGATCTTTTCTGTACTAAATTCTACCACAGAATTATTACGTTTAATAACATTCATACTTTCTCTCCTATACAATATATTGTGTTAATTATTCATTAACATACCACATATTGTATCAAGCATTCTAAGTTACGTCAATATATATTACTATTTTTTTTATAGAAAATAGTAATCACTAGGTGTCAAGACATTAAATCATATACTTACAATTATGGTGGATTATTATATTTTTCAGTTTTTATTATAAATATGTTTGATTAATGTGAAAATATTGGTATAATTAGATAAAGGTGGTGTTTATATGGCTGAATATAAGTTAAAGAAAGACTCATATGAGAAAGAACTTGCTAGATTGCAAGTTGAATTGGTCAAATTACAAGAATGGGTTAAACAAAAAAACTTAAAAGTAGTTGTCATATTTGAAGGAAGGGACGCGGCAGGTAAAGGTGGCGTCATCAAAAGAATTACAGAAAAACTCAATCCTAGAGTTTGTAGAGTAATTGCACTTGGAATCCCTACTGAAAGACAAAAATCTCAGTGGTATTTTCAACGCTATACAGATCATCTTCCTGCTTCAGGAGAAATTGTTCTTTTTGATAGAAGTTGGTACAACAGAGCTGGTGTAGAAAAAGTAATGGGCTTTTGTTCAAAAAAAGAATACGAAGAATTTCTAAGAAGTTGTCCTGAATTTGAGAAAATGTTAGTTCGTTCAGGTATTATTTTAGTTAAATATTGGTTCTCTGTAAGTGCTGAAGAACAAGAAAAGCGCTTTAACGAAAGAATAAAAGATATTACAAAACAATGGAAATTAAGTCCTATGGACTTAGAAGCTAGAAATCGTTGGGTAGAATATTCTATAGCAAAAGACGAAATGATGGATTACACAGATATTAAACAAGCACCATGGTATGTTGTGCCTTCCGATAATAAGAAACATGCACGTATTAATTGTATTACTCATTTATTAGATACAATTCCTTATGAAGAGATTCAAAGAGAAAAATTAGTATTACCTCCTAAGCAAGTTAATGATTTTTATATACGTCCACCTAAGAATGAACAAACTTTTGTTCCAGATATTGCTATTGCTATGGCAAAAGAAGAAGAGGCGGCGAAATTAACTAAAAAGGAGAAAAAGTCCAAAAAAGATAAAAAGTAATTTATGTTATAAAAACGGACTATTGATATAGTCCGTTTTATATTGATAGATTTACAAACAGGAGAAAAATACATGAATAAAATTGTAAAGATTTATAATGAAATATATGGAGATCTAAATTTACCTAAGGATTTCATTAAAGTTTTTAATGAAGAATTAATTAATATTAAAGCTAAGCATTTTAGTAATAACAAAGACAAAGATAAACTTTGGTATAAAGATGTGGTTATTTATTCCATGTATGTTGATTTGTTTAACAAAAATATGGATGGTTTAATTGATAAACTTGATGAATTAACAGAGCTTGGAATTACTTGCTTATGGTTATTACCAATATTAGAATCTCCTATGAAAGATGCAGGATTTGATATTTCAGATTATGAAAAAGTAAGAGATGATTTGCTTGGAACTTCTGATTTTGAAAAAGTTATTGAAGAAGCACATAAGCGTGGAATTAAGATTATTTTTGATATTGCAATGAATCATTGTTCTATGGAACATAAATGGTTTCAAGAAGCTAGACTATCAAAAAGTTCTAAATACCGCGACTTTTTTATATGGTCTGACAATAAAGATAAATACAGTGATGCACGTATTATATTCAAGGGTTTATGTTCAAGTAATTGGGAGTTTGATGAACTTACTAAACAGTATTATTATCACAGGTTTTTTGAAATACAACCGGATTTAAATTATAGGAATCCAGAAGTATTATTATCGATGACAAAAATTTTGATAAACTGGAAAATAAAGGGCATTGATGGCTTTAGAGCTGACGCTGTTCCATTTATATGGAAAGAAGAAGGTACGATTTGTGAAAATCTACCTAAAACACATAAAGTTGTTCAGTTTATGAGAGCGGTATTAGACTATCTTGAAGAAGGCACATTATTGCTTGCAGAGGCATGTCAACCTCCAAAAGAAGTTGTTACTTATTTTGGTAATGAAGATGAATGTCAGGCAGCCTATCATTTTCCTGTAATGCCTAGAATATATAGAGCGTTAGCAGAGGAGAGCAAGGAAGCAATTGAAACATCATTAAGTAGTGAATTCACACCTAATATCCCTGATTCATGCCAATGGTTTATGTTCCTGCGGTGCCATGATGAATTAACCCTTGAGATGGTTACGCCTAAAGAACGCAAAATTATTTATGACTATTATGTAAAGAATCAGCTTTGGGACTTTAGAGAAGGTGAAGGAATTTCAGCAAGGGTCAGTGAACTATTTGAGTTTAACGTTGATCGTATTAAGTTAGCTTATTCGATTATGTTCACATTACTTGGAACGCCTATTATTTATTATGGTGATGAGTACGGAAAAGGAAATGATGTTAAATATTTCGAAGAATTTTCTGCAATGACAGGGTATAAAGATTCAAGATATTTAGTGCGTGGACCTATTAAGTGGGAACAGGTAGATAAAGATATGAATAATAAGAATTCTGTTGCGTATAAAGTTAATAAAATGATTAAACAGATGACAGCTGCAAGAAAAAAACATTTAGCTTTTGCTAGAGGAAGTTTAGAATTTGTTTCCTTAACTTCAAAGAATGGACAGGATAATAGGCATATTCTTTCTTACATTAGAGAATATAAAGCAGATAAAATATTGGTAATTCAGAATTTAAGTGGTGTAAAGCAAACAGTTAGCAGTGATTTGTTAGGTGAAATAACCACTGAAGTATTGACTGATAAACAAAGAGAGCATCAAGAAACGATTACTCTTAATCCATACGATATAAAATGGTTTAATATTAATGATTAAGGTGTCAAAATTAAGGTTCTCTAATTCTACTGCCATTTATTAATTGCAAAAACTATATAAGTTAGCTATAATATAAGAACTGTAAAGCAGTAAAAAATATTTTGGAGGACCAAATGAATAGTAAACCGATAATAGTAAACCATGATACAGATGAAGGTCTTCGTCAGAAGGAATTTATTAAAAAAATCAAAGGTATAAATGATATATTTGAACAGAAAAACAATCGTAAGAAGAAAATGCATATTGCTACATTTGGATGTCAA
Organism: Vallitaleaceae bacterium; assembly: GCA_029935405.1. Lineage (GTDB taxonomy): Bacteria > Bacillota > Clostridia > Lachnospirales > Vallitaleaceae > UBA1351. The sequence goes on from JAOZKH010000015.1 coordinate 10,602, forward strand.
ATGAATTTTCATGACTCCGAAAAATTAAAAGGTGTTTTAGAAGAAATGGGATATGAGGAAACAGATACTGAAATAGATGCAGATTTAGTTGTTTATAATACCTGTGCTGTAAGGGAAAATGCAGAGCAAAGAGTTTATGGAAGAATCGGGCATTTGAAATTTCTAAAAAGAAAAAATCCTAATCTAATGATTGCACTATGTGGTTGTATGATGCAACAAGATACAGTTATTGAAAAATTAAAACAAAGTTATAGACATGTTGATATTGTGTTTGGAACTCATAATATATATAAGTTAGCAGAGTTGTTAGATACTAGATTAACAACAGGACAACAAATATTTGATATATGGGATTCATATAAAGATATTGTAGAGGATTTACCTACAGTACGTAAGTATAAATTCAAATCTGCTGTCAATATTATATTTGGGTGTAATAATTTTTGTAGTTATTGTATAGTCCCATATGTAAGAGGTAGAGAGAGAAGCCGTACATCTGTTGACATTATTGAAGAAATAAGGACGTTAGTTTCTGATGGCGTTGTTGAAATAATGTTATTAGGACAAAATGTAAACTCATATGGAAAAAATCTTGATAATCCTCTTAGTTTTGCTAAATTATTAGAAGAAATTGAAGAGGTAAAAGGTCTAGAAAGAATTAGATTTATGACGTCACATCCTAAGGACTTATCAGATGAATTGATTAATGTTATGGCAAAGTCTAAGAAAATATGTCATTCATTACATATTCCTTTCCAATCAGGAAGCACAAGATTACTTAATGATATGAATAGAATGTATACTAAAGAATCATATTTAGAACTTGTTAATAAGATTAAAATCGCAATGCCTGATATTGCATTAACAACTGATGTTATCGTCGGTTATCCTGGAGAAACAGAAGATGACTTTAATGATACAATGGATATTGTATCAAAAGTTGAGTATGATAGTGCGTTTACTTTTATTTATTCAAAAAGAACAGGTACACCAGCTGCAATACATAAAGAACAGATTTCAGAAGAAATTATAAAAAATAGATTTAACAGATTGCTTAAACTTGTTAATGATATAGCTAACAAGAAAAGTTTAGCGCATATAGGTGGTACTTATAAAGTATTATTTGAAGAAGAAAACTTACAACAGGAAAACATGTTAACAGGTAGACTAGATAATGGACATCTAGTTCATGTGAATGCATCTAATAAATTAGTTGGTAAAATCGTAGATGTTAAAATAGTAGATGGAAAAACATTTCATCTAATAGGAGAATTAAATGAAGGGTAAATTTACACCAATGATGGAACAATATATGGCTATTAAAGAAAAATATAATAATGCCATTTTATTCTATCGATTAGGTGATTTTTATGAAATGTTTTTTGAAGATGCGATTACTGCATCTAGAGAACTTGAAATTACATTAACAGGTAAAAATTGCGGACAAGAAGAAAAAGCACCTATGTGTGGCGTGCCGCATCATTCAGCAGAAGGATATATTAATCGTTTAATTGATAAGGGATTTAAGGTTGCCATAGCTGAGCAGATAGAAGACCCTGCAATGGCAAAAGGAATTGTCAAAAGAGATGTGGTACGGGTTGTAACGCCAGGTGCCAATATTAATATGCAGTCATTAGATGAATCGAAAAATAATTACTTGTTGTGTGTTTTTTCTGATATATCAAACTATGGATTAAGTTATGTGGATATTACAACTGGAGATTTTTATACAACTACCCTAAAAAACTATACAAATCTATTAGATGAAATTGACAAAATTCACCCTGCAGAAATTATTGTCAATAATGAACTTAAAGAAAATCTTGACTTTATGGAGTATTTAACAGATAAAATCAAGGCATTTATTAATACTTACGATAATTGGTTTTTTGATGAACAAAGAACAATTAATCGTATTTTAGAACATTTTAGCGTTACTAGTCTTGATGGCCTTGGTTTGACAAACCATTATGAGAGTATTATTGCTTCAGGAGCACTTCTTGACTATTTATATGATACTCAAAAATCTAGCTTAAACCATATTAACAATATTAGATATTATGAAACATCAAAGTTCATGCTTCTTGATAGGTCGACAAGAAGAAATCTTGAATTGCTAGAAACCATGCGCGAAAAGGACAAAAAGGGCTCGTTGTTATGGGTTATAGATAAAACAAAAACTGCAATGGGAGCTAGAAAACTTAGACATTATATAGAACAACCGTTAACTAATCAACATCATATTGAGTCAAGGCTTGATGGAGTATCTGAATTGTATGATGATTTAATGTTAAGAGAAGAAATTAGAGAATTATTAACACCAGTATATGATATGGAACGTTTAATGACTAAGATGAGTCTTAGAACAGCTAATCCAAGAGATTTATTATCGTTTAAGCAATCAATAGCTATATTGCCGGATATTAAAAACTTGTTATTATCTACTAAAAGTGAAATATTATATAGAATTGGTGAAGATATTGATGTTTTATCAGATATGTATGCTTTGATTAATGAAAGTATTAAAGATGAACCACCCATAGCTATTAAAGAAGGTAAAATCTTTAGAGATGGTTATAATGAAAACATTGATACTCTTAGAAGTGCATCAACAGATGGTAAAAAATGGTTGGCTAGATTAGAAACGAAAGAAAAGGAAGAAACGGGGATTAAAAATCTTCGTATTAAATACAATAAAATTTTTGGGTACTATTTAGAAGTTACTAATTCAAATCTTTCAATGGTCCCAACCCGTTATCAGAGAAAACAAACACTGAGTAATGCAGAAAGATATATTACTCCTGAACTTAAAGAAATTGAAAACACAGTTCTTGGAGCTCAAGATAAACTAGTAGCTCTAGAGTATGAGTTATATATTGATATTAGAAATAAACTTGCCACAAATGTTGCAAGAATTAAAGAAACAGCAGGTAAAATAGCAACTATCGACACGATTCAATCAATGGCAACTATTGCTGTAAATGGTAATTATACGAGGCCAGAATTTAATAATAATGGTGTTATTAATATCGTTGAAGGAAGACATCCTGTCATAGAAAAAATGATAGGCTACAATCAATTTATTTATAATGATACGCTTATGAATATTGAAGATCATAGATTTTCAATTATTACTGGACCAAATATGGCGGGAAAATCAACCTATATGCGACAAGTTGCTCTAATAACACTAATGGCACAAATTGGTTCTTATGTTCCTGCAACTAGCGCAATAATAGCTCCTGTAGATAGAATATTTACAAGAGTAGGCGCTTCTGATGATTTGTCATCAGGGAAAAGTACATTTATGGTCGAAATGAGTGAGGTTGCTAATATCCTTCGAAATGCAACTAAGAATAGTTTGGTAATATTAGATGAAATCGGACGAGGTACTTCGACTTTTGATGGATTAAGTATTGCATGGGCTGTTGTGGAATATTTAGTGAATAATTCTACAATTGGTGCTAAAACTTTATTTGCAACACATTACCATGAATTAACTGAACTTGAAGGTAAAATCGAAGGTGTTCAAAATTATTGTATTACAGTTAAAGAAAAAGGCGATGATATTATATTTCTTCGTAAAATTGCTAAAGGTGGAGCAGATAAATCTTACGGTATTCAAGTTGCTAAAATCGCAGGGGTACCAGATAGTGTTATATATAGATCTAAAGAAATTCTTAACGAGCTTTCAGATGCTGATATTACAAAAAAAACTAAAGATTTAACAGTAAGAGAAAAACCTATACAATTAAATCTTTTTGAAGTAAATGAAGAACCAGTTCTTAAAAAATTAAAGTCTATAAACATAAATAAGGTAACACCAATTGATGCTCTAAATATATTAAATGAACTAAAAACTTTATGTGATAATTAAGTTATCTAAACTACATAGTTGGACTTTCTACCACTATAAGTAAAATAAAAATATTATGTAAGAGGTACAGTATGATACATTTATTAAGTCAAGATACAATTAATAAAATTGCAGCAGGTGAAGTTGTTGAACGACCTATTTCAGTGATTAAAGAATTGGTTGAAAATGCAATTGATGCAAAAGCAACAGCAATTACTATTGAAATAGAAGAAGGTGGATTAAAATTAATTCGCGTTACTGATAATGGGATAGGAATGAGTCCGGATGAAATAAAAAATGCATTCCTTCGCCATGCAACAAGTAAAATCGAAGAAGCATCTGACCTTATGACTATCAATACTTTAGGTTTTAGAGGTGAGGCATTAGCAAGTATAGCAGCTGTTTCTATAATTGAATGTATGACAAAAACAAAAAATGCTATTACTGGAATAAGGTATTCCATTGAAGGTGGACTAAGTAAAGCATTTGAAGATATTGGATGTCCAAAGGGTACTACCTTTGTTATTAAAGAATTATTTTATAATGTACCTGCTAGGAAAAAATTTCTTAAAAGTGATAAAACAGAAGGTAATTATATTACTGACTTAGTAAATAAAATGGTACTTAGCCATCCTGGAGTATCTTTTAAATATATTTCTAATGGAAAGGTAAAGTTGCATACTTCAGGGAATTTTTCCATTAAAGATTGTATATATCAAGTATTTGGTAAGGAATATGTCAAACACTCTAAAGAAGTTAAGTATAAAAATGGTAATATAAGTATAACCGGATTTGTTGGAAGCCCTGTTATAAGTAGAGGTAATCGTCAATATGAAATCTATTATGTTAATAATAGGTACATTAAATCAAAATGGATTCAAAAAGGAATTGAAGACGGTGTTAAAGATGGAATGATGATTAATCAATTTCCCTTTGCAGTATTATTTTTAGAAATGCCTTTCGATCTTGTAGATGTAAATGTTCATCCTAATAAAATGGAAGTTAGATTTGACCATGAAGAGGATATTAGGAAATATTTTAAAGAAGCGGTTACAAGCGCGCTTAATCATAATGAACCTATTGTGGAAGTTAAGCTTACAGATAAGAAAGACAAAGAACTTGAGAAAATAATTACTAGAGAAAGACAAAAGATATTAAAAGATGCGCCTGAACCTTTTGAAGTAAAAAGAATAGAAAAATCAGTAAATAAAACAGAGAATAATATTTCTGTGTTAGAGCATAATGTGGAAAGTAAACAACTTGAAAGTGAACAGCCTGAAGTAAAACAACTTGAAGTTAGGAATATTGAAGTTAGGAACATGAATAAGTTTTTAGATAAGCAAAAAATCAAAAAGCACCATGTTATTGGACAAGCATTTAAAACTTATTGGATTGTTCAATATGCTAATGAACTCTATATTATAGATCAACATGCAGCTCATGAAAAGGTATTATATGAAGCTTGGATAAATGCGGTTAAAGATATTAGTATCCCGTCTCAGGTGCTGTTAGAACCTGTTGTGCATGAACTTAGTGATAAAGAGTATCATGTATATGACATTTTTAAAGAAGATATTAGTAAATTAGGATTTGATGTTGAAAATTTTGGCGATAATACAATTATTGTTAAAAGTGTTCCTTATCTTCTAAATACACCAATGCATGATTTAGATTTTATACATTTTTTTGATCAGCTTGTAGAAGGAGAAACATCCATAAAACAAGAAAATCAATATCTCCATAAACTAGCATCTATAGCATGTAAAGCAGCAATTAAAGGCAATCATAAGCTTTCTGAAATAGAATATAAATACTTAATAGAACAATTACTTGACCTTGAAGATCCTTATCATTGTCCTCATGGAAGACCTACAATGATAAGAATGAGTAAGTATGAACTAGAAAAGAAATTTAAAAGAATTGTGTAGGTGAATTATGAAAAAGAAATTGATTATTATTGCCGGTCCTACAGCAAGTGGAAAAACAAGTGTATCAGTTGAATTAGCAAAGCGAATTAACGGTGAAATAATATCGGCTGATTCAATGCAGATATATAAACATATGGATATTGGCTCAGCTAAAGTTACAGAAGATGAGAAACAGAAAATAAAACATTATCTTATTGATGAACTTGACCCTGGGGAAGGTTTTAATGTTCAGCGTTTTCAACAAATGGCAAAAGCTGCAATTAAAAAAATTTATAATAAAGGTAAAATCCCAATTATTGCAGGTGGAACAGGTTTTTATATTCAATCAGTTGTTAAAGATATTGATTTCACAAAAACGGATGAAGAAGAAAAGATACGTAGTAGAGTAGAAGAATTCTATATTAATAATGGCAAAGAATTGCTTTATCAATGGCTGTTTGAAGTTGACCATGAGTCTGCAATGAAAATTCATGCAAATAATGTGAAAAGAATTAAACGGTATATAGAATATTTTCTTCTAACAGGTATCAAAATAAGTGAACATAATGAGAAAGAATCAAAAAAAGAAAGTCCTTATGATGTATCATTTAATGTTTTATATATGGAACGTGAATTATTATATAATAGGATTAACAAAAGAGTTGAAATAATGATTGAGTCAGGTCTTGTTAATGAAGTTAAAAAACTTAAAGAGATGGGCTATACGAAAGACATGACATCTATGCAAGGACTGGGATATAAAGAGATATTAGATTTCTTAAATGAGGAATGTTCTCTTGAAGAAGCAATTTATAAAATAAAGAGAGATACTAGACATTTTGCAAAACGTCAATTAACTTGGTTCAAAAGAGAAGATAATGTTAATTGGATACCTGTTGATAAACTAGCATTTAATAAAGGTCATATTTGTGATGAAATCATAAAAAACATAAAATAGATAATATTACTGTTGAACAAATGTGAATATTGCTATATTATATAAGTAGAAGGTAATAAATAAAATAAAGGGGGACGCAAAAGTGAGTAAACCAATTAATTTACAAGATGTTTTCTTAAATCAAATAAGAAAAGACAAAATTGTTGTTGTGATCTACCTAACAAACGGTTTTCAACTTAAAGGTGTGGTTAAGGGATTTGATAATTTTATCGTTATTCTTGAAGCTGAAGGTAAACAACAAATGATTTATAAACATGCAATTTCCACCATAATTCCATCAAGAGAAATTCATTTAAATACGACTGAAGAATAAACGCTGATTATAGACATATTTTTGTAACGAGAGGATTTCTACTATATGATTAATACAATGTATGATAGTTTAGGACTTAGTAAAAAGGTTGTGCAATTAGCAATTTCAGTAGAGTTAAAACTTAAAGAGAGATTTTCACAAATCGACAAAATTGCTGAATACAATCAACTAAAAGTCCTAAATGCCATGCAAAAGTGTCGATTAAGTGATACACATTTTACCAATACTACAGGTTATGGCTATGATGATATTGGTAGAGATACACTTGAAGATATTTATGCTTCCGTATTTCATACGGAAGCTGCTTTAGTTCGTTCGCAAATAGTTTCAGGAACTCACGCTCTTACACTAGCACTAAGTGGGAATCTAAGACCTGGTGATGAAATACTATCTCCAGCAGGTAAGTTATATGATACCTTACAAGGAGTTATTGGAATAACCCCAACAAAAGGATCTTTATTTGAGTTTGGCATTACTTATGCACAAGTGGATTTGCTTGAAGACTTCAGTTTTGATTTTGAAGGTATTAAAAAGTCTATTAATAAAAGAACAAAACTTATTTCAATTCAAAAATCAAAAGGTTATGATTTAAGACCTACTTTTTCAAATATTCAGATTAAAGAACTCATTGAATATATACGATTAATAAAAAGTAATGTTATTATTATGGTAGATAATTGCTATGGTGAATTTGTCGAATATATGGAGCCTAGTGACTATGGCGCAGATCTTGTTGTAGGTTCATTAATCAAAAACCCTGGAGGTGGATTAGCACCGACAGGTGGTTATATTGCAGGAAAAGAAGAATATGTTAACAATGCTGCTTATCGTTTAACTGCACCGGGACTTGGGAAAGAAGTTGGTGCATCTAATGGTACAACACATGCTATGATGCAAGGATTATTCCTTGCACCAACAGTTGTGGCTAGCGCTCATAAAACTGCGTTATTTGCAGCCGCACTTTATGAAAAACTTGGTTTTAATGTTATTCCTAAAAGTCAAGAAAAAAGATTTGATATAATACAAGCAATAGATATGCGTGCAAAAGTCAATGTACTTGCCTTTTGTAAAGGTATTCAAAGTGCTGCTCCAGTAGATAGCTATGTAACGCCTGAACCCTGGAATATGCCAGGTTATGATGCACCAGTTATTATGGCAGCAGGAGCCTTTATACAAGGGTCTTCGATTGAACTAAGCGCTGACGCACCGATTAAACCACCGTATACTGTATATTTTCAAGGTGGCTTAACTTATCCACATGGTAAATTTGGCATTATGAAATCATTACAAACATTAATTAACGAAACAGATTTTGAACTATAAATGATAATAACAATGATTTATTTTTTTACATAAATACCAGTAACTGTGAGTAGGATTTCT
>JAOZKH010000015.1:19118-34027 GCA_029935405.1 Vallitaleaceae bacterium
ATCTCTCTGACTCACAATAACAATGATTTATTTTTTAGGAGGCAGTATTGTGAAGAGTTTTGGCGTGAATGAATTAAGAAAAATGTACCTTGAGTTTTTTGAAAGTAAAGGTCATCTAAAAGCCGATAGCTTCCCATTAGTACCTAAAAACGACAAAAGCTTACTACTTATTAATTCTGGGATGGCACCACTTAAACCATATTTTACGGGACAAGAAGCACCTCCAAATGTGCGTATGACAACTTGTCAAAAGTGTATTCGTACAGGTGATATTGAAAATGTAGGTAAAACTGATCGTCATGGTACTTTTTTTGAAATGCTTGGGAACTTTTCTTTTGGAGATTATTTCAAAAAAGAAGCCATTGCATGGGCTTGGGAGTTTTTTATAGAAGTACTTGATATTCCAAAAGAAAAACTATATGTATCCGTTTATTTAGAAGATGATGAGGCGGAGCAAATATGGCGTGAACAAGAAAATGTTTCAATGGACCATATAGTCCGTATGGGCAAAGAAGATAATTTTTGGGAACACGGACTTGGACCATGTGGACCATGTTCTGAAATATATTTTGATCGTGGCAAAGAGTATGGTTGTGATGATATAAATTGCAAGGTTGGATGTGAATGTGACAGATATGTAGAAATATGGAATCTTGTATTTACCCAATTTGAAAAACTTGCATCAGGAGAATATGTATTGCTTGAAAAGCCTAATATTGATACAGGGATGGGTCTTGAAAGACTTGCTCTTATGATGCAGGATGCAGAAAGTTTCTATGATATTGATACTATGAGAGAGCTTCGTAATGAAGTATGTACTCTTGCAGGTGTTAATTATAAAGATAATGTTGATAATGATATATCTATTCGCAAGGTAATGGATCACGTAAGAAGTGTTACCTTCATGACATCTGATGGCATTATGCCTTCTAATGAAGGACGTGGTTATGTTATGAGAAGATTACTTCGCCGCGCCGCTCATCATGGAAAAAATTTAGGAATAAAAGGCAAATTTTTGGCTAAACTTGCAAAGAATGTTATTAAAAACTCTAAGGATGGCTATCCTGAACTTAAAGAAAAAGAAGCTTATATTCTCAAAGTGTTAACTGTGGAAGAAGATAGATTTTCAGAAACCATTGATCAAGGTATGGAAATTCTAAATGGATATTTTGATGAATTAGGTGATATAAAGATACTTAGTGGTAAAAAAGCTTTCAAATTATATGATACATATGGTTTTCCACTTGACCTAACAATAGAAATAGCTGAAGAAAAAGGTATTTCAGTTGACAAGGATTCTTTTCATAAAGAAATGAAAGAACAAAGAGAACGCGCTAGAAACGCTAGAGGCGAAAGCAATTATATGGGTGCTACAGAAACTGTATTCAATAAATTATCCATTAATCTTGGATCTAAATTTGATGGATATAATAAATTAACTCTTGAAAGTACGATAACTGGACTGATTGCTGGAGAAGAAATTTCGAATGTTGTATCAAAAGGTGATAAAGTGGCGGTTCTTGTAGAAGTTACACCTTTTTATGCTACAAGTGGTGGTCAACATGCAGATTCTGGAATAATAGTAACTGAAACCGGTAAAATTCAAATACTAGATGTTAATAAAGTTGTTGGAAATAATATTGTTCATGTAGGTAATGTTGTAAGTGGGGAAATAAAGTTAGGTCAAAAAGCTTCGTTAGAAGTAAATGAAATAAATAGATTTTCAACGGCCAAAAACCATAGTGCTACTCACATACTACAAAAAGCTTTAAAAACTGTTTTAGGTGAACATATTGAACAAGCTGGTTCAAATGTTAATGCTGAACGCTTACGTTTTGATTTTACTCATTTTGAAGCTATTGACAAATTATCTTTACAAAAAATTGAAGATATTGTTAATGAACAAATACAATTAGGACTTAATATATGCGTAGATGAAATGAGTATTAAAGATGCCAAAGAAATAGGTGCAACTGCATTATTTGGTGAAAAATACGGAGACAGAGTACGTGTTGTTAATATGGAGGATTACTCAGTAGAACTTTGTGGTGGTACTCATTTAAATAATACTTCTGAAGCAGTATTATTTAAAATCATTTCAGAAGGCGGCGTTGCTGCTGGTGTTAGACGTATTGAAGCATTAACAGGAACAGAAGCAATCAATTATTATAAAAATCTTGAAACGTCAATAATAAAAGTTGCAAAAACCGCAAAATGTGAAATTGCTCAATTAGAAAGTAAAATCGAAAGTATAGTAGTTGAATTAAAAACTCTTAAACAAGAGAATGAAAGTCTAAAATCAAAAGCAGCTTCTTCAATTGTTGATGATATAATCAATTCGAAAATAATGGTTGGTGAAACAAGTATTATTACTGCTAAACTTGAAGGCTTTGATAATAATAGATTAAGAGATTTAAGTGATAAGATTAAAGACAAAGTAAAAAATGCTGTTGTGGTTTTAGCTTCAGATGCAGGAAATAAAGTACCGCTTATTGCTACTGCAGATACTGATGCAGTTTCAGCAGGTGTGCATGCAGGTAAATTAATAAGCGTTATTGCTAAGATTGTAGGTGGCGGTGGTGGTGGAAAACCACAAATGGCTCAAGCTGGCGGACGTGATGCTTCTATGATTGATCAAGCATTAGCAAAAGCAATCGAACTTATTAAAGAACAATTAGTGTAATATACATACTAAGAATAAGGAGATTAATATGATTAAGAATAAGAAAACTTTAAATAAACGTTTTAGTAATATAGTTGAATTTTGCATAAAGTATTTAATCTTACTTGTTTTAAGTATGATAATCGTTTTTACAATTTTTTATATGCAAAAAAATGTAGAAATCAAAAACTATAGAGAAAAAATTGAAATTTCCGAAAAAACTATTATTACAACACAAAAAGAATTTATAACTACATTAATTGATGATATAAGTGCTGATTTAAGTTATTTAAAGGAAATGCAATTTTTCACAGCAATGCTAAATTCAAAAGATACAACAGAGTTTGATAGATTAAAAAGTGATTTTACTGAAGAATTTAAATCATTTGCAAAAGTCAACACTAATTATGATCAATTACGTTATATTGATGAAAATGGAATGGAAATTATAAGAATAAATCAAGTTAATAATGAAATATCAATTGTTTTAGAAGACGAGCTACAAGATAAAAGTGATAGGTATTATTATTCTGATGCAATGAAAATTAATGAAGGAGATGTTTATCAATCTGTACTAGATTTAAATGTTGAAAATGGTCAGATTGAAACACCTCGTAAACCAATGATTCGATTTGCAATTAAAGTGTATGATAATAGCCACAATGAAAAAGGTATAATTATTATCAATTATAATGCATCTAATCTGTTAGCATATTTTGATTCGATAGGCGATACTAGTACTAGTTTGAATTATATGTTAAATATGGATAGTTATGTTCTAACAGGAGAAGATAACATGGAATTTGCATTTATGTATGATGATTTAACAAATAATAATTTTGCGAATCAAAACAATGAAGTATGGACAAAAATTAATAATACTCAATTAGAAGATAAGGTGATTCAATTTTATTCTACAAACGGATTAATCACCGTTGCCAAAATCATATTAGAACAGAGTGATATTCAAAACATTCCTTGGTTTGCTTTATCAATTGTTGAGAATATAGATTCTCCATATGCATCTAACAAAAGTGAATTCACACTTATATTAAGTGAATTTATATATATGTGGCAATATTTTATCATTGTATCATTATTTATTGGCATATTAACGTTTTTTATTATTGAACGTAAAAAATACATTGCTTCAATTACTAAGATGGCTAAAATCGATGGTTTAACAGGAATTTTTTCAAGAAGTGAAGGATTTAATGTGATTGAATCAAGTTTAGACTATGCAGTTGCAAATAATATTGATTATTCAGTTTGCTTCATTGATGTAAATGACCTGAAATTTGTAAATGACAAGCTTGGACATGAAGAAGGTGATAACTACCTTCGTGAAACTGTAAGTGTATTACAGTCTGCATTTAGAGATTCAGACCACCTTGTACGTATTGGTGGTGATGAATTCATTATTGGACTAACAGGAAGTGAAATGGTTATAGAAAAAAACTGGAATAAAGTATTAAGCATACTTAGCGAATTAAATAGTAAATCAGAACGTAAATATCCTATTTCTTTAAGTCATGGTGTTGCATCATTATTTATAGATGGTGATTCTAAATTAGAGGGACTATTAGCACAAGCTGATAAAAGAATGTATGAAGAAAAACAAAGGATAAAAAGCGGAAAGAATTATAACAGAACTATCAATAATATTTACTAGTTCTGTAAATATATTAACAAGGTGGTATACATGAAGCTTCAACGACAGATTACAAACTTAAACATTCAACTAGAATATCAAGTGATTGTAGATGATATGATTGCTATGTGCAAAAGCTTATTTACAAGCGATTTACATAGTATATACATGTGCGGATCAGTACCAAAAGGAACAGCAATATTTGGTGAATCAGATATCGATTTTACTATTGTATTTATTGAGGAAGTTAAATCTTATTACATTGAAACAATTGAACATATAAAAGCAGTGCTTCAAAAAAAATATGCTTTTGTATCTAAGGTTGATATTGCTGTATGTTCTAAAAAAGATGTTATTATTAATCATAATGAATGGGGTTTTTGGATACAAACAATTAGCATTTGTATTTTTGGCGATGATTTATCTACGAAATTACCTCTAATCGATGCAGATAAACAACTAATTATAATGTTAAATAAAGAAACTTTACATGTTGTGGAACGAATTATTAATAAATTACGTTTTGCTGAGAAGGAAGATGAAATAAAAAGTTTAAGAAGAGCATTAACAAAAAGATTGATTCGCGCTATGTTCACCTTAATATTGGACAAAGTCGGCTATTGGTCAGATGATTTTGATGAAATACGGGATTTGTTATATAAATATAAACATAAAGAAGAACATAGAATACGTGCATTATATTTTTTCCTTGAAAACAAACATTCAGGAATGGATGAATATTTAACAACGGTATATGGTATAGAAAATTATATCAAATCAGAACTTGATAAACTTTAGAAGAAATAGGGTAATTATATGACTTTTTTAATAAAGTAAAAAAAAGTGTTGACGAATACAAGTTTTATGCTATAATTATCTATAGTGCTTAAGAATGCCCTAATGTTGTAGGAATAGCACAATTTACAGCTTGAAGGGAGGTTGGAAGAATGTCAAACGTAACAGTTAAAGACAACGAAACCCTTGATAGCGCACTTAGACGGTTTAAAAGAAACTGTGCAAAAGCAGGTATTATGCAAGAGATTCGTAAGAGAGAACATTACGAAAAGCCTAGTGTAAAACGCAAGAAGAAATCAGAAGCTGCTAGAAAACGCAAGTTTAAATAGGACAAGGATGATTTGATGTCATTACAAGAAAACCATTTAGTCCATAATAACCGCAGTGCTTCAAGAGGAAAAGAATAACAAGATTGTACTATTTGATAATGGTATAATCAGCGTTGTTGCTTCATAAGTTAAGAAGTGTAAGCTGCTTTACCGGACTTTATTAGGTGGTAGAGAAGAATAAAGCTATCGATTAATTTCGATGGCTTTTTTTGAACAACAGGTCTTGATTCTATAGAAAATAGTAGTATAACATGTATTTGAAAGGAGATTTACATTGAAGTTTAAAGAAGGTATGTTAAAAGCGATTCCGTTTATTTGTATTTTTATTATAACGGCACTTAGTATCTCTAGATTAATATATGATGGATACAGCATTATAAAGTTAATTTCATCAACAGTCTTATTATTAATTATGATAGGAGTAGCTGCTTTCTACTTTATGCAGTATTATGAAAAAAAACTTGATATAAAAAATTATCAAATTATGTTATGGGTATTTGTTTTTATAGGATATATACCTTCGTTAATGCTGTCTAGTATTAATCCTTATCTACTACCAATATTGTTAACAACAGCTTTAATAACATCCATGATTCATGTACGCTTGGGTTTTATTCTAAATTTTGTTATGATTACATTACTATTAATTACAACAGGAATTAGTGTTGAAATATATCTAATGTACGTTGTTGTAGGTAGTTTTATTAGCCTAACAATACCTTTTGCAAAAAACAGACAACAAGTTTTATATGTAACAGCAAGTAATATGTTTTTCTTTATGTTACTAAATATTATTACCTGGTTAATAGCTTTTGGTGATCTTGTAGAATATAACTATCTAAGCTTAGTATATTCTGCTTTTAATGGTGTATTAGTTGTTATATTTGCAGTAGGAACAGAGCCTATTTGGGAGATGATGTTTAGTATCACTTCTAATGCAAGATTAATTGAACTTTCGAATTCAAATGAACCGTTGCTTAAAAAACTTATTTTAGAAGCACCTGGAACATATCATCACAGTATAATTGTTGCTAATTTAGCAGAAAAAGCAGCAATTGAGATTAATGCTAATTATCATTTAGCAAGAGTTGGTGCTTTGTACCATGATATTGGTAAAATCAATCATCCAGAGTACTTCACTGAAAATCAAAAAGGCAAAAACATACATGATGAATTATCACCTGATGCAAGTGCTGTCTATATAATTAACCATGTTAAAGATGGAGTAGTATTAGCTAAAGAATATAAGTTGCCTAAAGATATACAAGATATTATAAGAGAACATCAAGGCGATAGTATCGTTTCATACTTTTATCAAAAAGCTATGAAACACAGTGATGGTTTTGAGATATCTGATGACGACTTTAGATATAAAGGACCTAAACCACAAAGCCGAGAATCAGCAGTAATTATGTTAGCTGATTGTGTAGAAGCCGCTACAAAATCTTTAAGTGAAGGTAATAGAAATTTAACTTCAATTAGTGATAAAATAGATAATGTTATTAGTACTGTTATTTCTAAACAACAATTGAATGAATGTCCTTTAAGTTTTAGTGAAATTCCGATTATTAAGGAAGCGTTTCTAACTGTATACAATGGAATGTACCATGAACGCATTAAATATGAGAGGAGTTAGTATGTGATTAGTTTTGAAACAGATGAATATAATATTGATGAAGATTTCAAAGAATTAGCAATACAAGCAATTAATAAATCATTAGATTACCTTGACTTTGAATATAAAGCAGATATTACTTTGACAACAACTACTAATAGTGTAATTCAAGAAATCAATAATGAACATAGAGGTCTAGATAAAGCAACTGATGTATTATCATTTCCTATGATTGATTGGCCATATCCATGTGACTATAAATTTCTTGATGAATCTTTAATTTATCATAAAAATCCAGATACTGACGATGTTCTTCTTGGAGATATTGTTTTGTCAATGGAAAAAGTAATTAGTCAAGCTAACGAATACCAACATAGTATTCGACGTGAATTCACCTTTTTAATTGTACATTCTATGTTGCATTTAATGGGTTATGATCATATTACAGAGAATGAAGAACTAGAAATGATACAGTTGCAAAAGAATATATTACTAATGATTAAATATGAATAATACTAACATAAATTGATATAGATGAAAAGAGAGATTAACAATGTACAAGATAATGAAAAATGAAATTGTAAAACTAAGTTTTCTTATAATAATTATTGGTATACTTATATTATCAGGACTTAAAGGTGATGATAATATTTTAGATACAGATGAAATAGCTGATGGTGGTGATGACGATATAATTGTAATAGAGCCAAAGCCCGAATTAAAACTAGAGCCTGAACCTAAACCTGAACCTGAGGTAGAATTAGAGCCAGAATTAGAGCCAGAGTTAGAGTTAGAACCAGAGCCAATTGGACCAAACAGTCGTTTAACAGGATTACCAATACATAAAGAAGCCTATGACCTACGACCTATTGGAGTTATGATAAGTAATATTGAAACGGCCTTACCTCAATACGGTATTTCAGATGCAGATATTATTTATGAAGTAATGGTAGAAGGTGGAATTACAAGGCTTTTTGCATTATTTCAAGATTTTAATACCGATAAAATCGGGCCTATTAGAAGCTCAAGACATTACTTTCTTGATTTAGCTTTAGAACATGATGCTATTTACACACATGTTGGACAAAGTGTGTATGCAACAGCGGCTTTTAAAACATTAGATATTGATAGGTTTTATGGTATTAGTTATTTAGATCTTATTCTTACCTTTCAAGATGAAGATAGACGTCCACCTCATTCGACATTTACAAGTTATGATCATTTGATTGCAACTTGGGATGAATTAAAATATGATAAAGAATCTAATTATGATAATCCTAAATTCAACTTTAGCGATGAACCTATATTACTCGCTGAAGGTACTGACTTAACAAGTATAAAACTTGATTATTCTGGAATGTATAGAACGAATCCTAAGCTTGTTTATAACGATGAAGATGGTTTGTATTACCGTTTTCAATTTGAAACAGAACATATTGATGGCGCAAACAATGAACAATTAGCCTTCAAAAATATAATTGTACAGTATACTACCACTTGGTGGATTAAAGATGATCCTAACGGTTGTATAGATATGAATTTAGTATCTAGTGGAGAGGGTATGTATATAACTAATGGTAAAATGGTCCCGATTACTTGGTCAAAAGATGACCATTATGCAATTACGGAGTATTTTTTAGAAAATGGTTCAAAACTGGTGTTAAATCCAGGCAAAATAATGGTAAGTATTTATCCAAAACATAATGTCGAAAATATAATAATGGAGTGATGAAATGACAAAACGAGAATTGATAAACAAAGCAAAAGAGGCAAAAGCATTTGCACATGTACCTTATTCAGGTTTTTCAGTTGGAGCGGCTTTATTAACAAAATCTGGCAAAGTTTACACAGGATGTAATATTGAGAATTCTTCATTTGGTGCAACTATCTGTGCTGAAAGAATTGCACTTTTTAAAGCGATATCAGAAGGTGTAACTGAGTTTGAATCAATGGCAGTCGTTAGCTCTGCTAATGATGTAACATACCCTTGTGGAATTTGCAGACAGGTTTTATCAGATCATATGTATGATGGAAAATTATACTTTGAGAACAAAGATGGTGAAATCATAGATTCATCAGTAAAGGAAGTATTGCCTTTTAAGTTTAATAATGAGATACCTAATAAAAAATAAATGAGGGTTGATATGCCAAAAAATACAAAAAACAATTTAGTATTACAAGGATCAATTCTTGCATTAGCTTCACTTCTAGTGAGGCTGATTGGTATGTTATATAGGATTCCTTTAGTTAATATTTTGGGGGATGAAGGTAGTGGATATTATGGAAGTGCATATACTATATATTCCTTTATGTTAATTGTATCCTCCTATGGTTTTCCTGCAGCAATTTCAAAACTTGTTTCTGCTAGACTTGCAAAAAATAAATATAAAGAAGCGCATATACTATTTAGAACAACTTTATTTTTTGCCGTATTTATAGGATTGATCTCATCAAGTATCGTATATTTTGGTGCTGAATGGTTTACTAATTTTATTGAGATTCCTAAATCTAAATATGCATTGCAAGGATTAGCACCAGCACTTTTTATTTTTAGTTTTATGAGTGTGTTTAGAGGGTATTATCAAGGTATGAATACTATGATACCAACTGCAGTTTCTCAAATAATTGAACAAATATTTAATGCAGGGTTTAGTTTGCTCTTAGCTGCATTGCTATTATCAAGAGGACTAGAATATGGAGCGGCAGGATCTAGTCTTGGTACGGCCTCAGGAGCACTAGCTAGTGCTGTCTTTTTAGTATTTGTATATTTTGTTATGCGACCGATGATTAATGGTAAATGTGACTCTGATATACATCCACTTGATTCTGAAAATATTGTTTATTACTGGAAGTTACTAATGATGACAAGTATCCCAATTATAATAGGAACTTCAGCATTTCATTTAACAAATCTTGTTGATATGATTATGTTTAATAGAGCATTGGCTTTTCACGGTTATTCTACTACACAGATTTCTGAACTTTATGGAATATTAGAAGGAAAATATAAGATTATTATTACGCTACCAGTTTCTATAGCTGCTGCAATGGCTACAGCGAGTATTCCTAGTGTTACAAAATCTTTAGTACTAAATGATTATGATATAGTTAAAAAAAAGGTAGACCTAGCTATAAGAAGTGTTTTAATAATTGCTATTCCTGCATCTGTAGGTATTTTTGTACTAGCAGGTCCAATATTAGAACTATTATTTACAAATCTTGAATATATTGATATTACAACTAGCATCCTTAAGCTTGGTAGTATTTCAGTAGTTTTATTTGGGCTATCAACTATTTCAATTGGCTTACTTCAGGGATTAGACTTACTAAGATTACCTGTAATACATTCACTTATATCCTTAGTTATAAAGATAGTATTTAATGTTTTGTTTTTATATGTTATTAATACGAATCTATATGGCGCTGTTATTACAAATATCATATTTGCTGGGACTTCAGCATTTTTAAACTTTAGATCTATACGAAAACATATTAAACTAAAACTTAATTTATATAAAACTATATTGGCACCAACATTAGCATCACTAATAATGGGCTGTGGTACAATTGGTCTTTATACATTGTTTAACCTCAAATTATCTGGCGATATGTCAACTGTATTAGTATTACCATTTGCAGTAATAATATATGGTGTTTCTCTCCTCAAGCTAAAAACATTTGATATAGAAGAGCTTAATGTTATTCCTTTTGGAAAATTTTTACAAAAGTTCATTTAGAAGGAGATAATTATGGCAAAAAAAATTAGTATTATTGGAGCTGGAATGTCTGGTTTGATTACAGGTATTATGCTAGCGAAATACGGTCATAAAGTTACCATCTTTGAGCGTAATAATAAAATTGGCAAAAAAATTCTAGTGACTGGGAATGGACGTTGCAATCTTAGTAATGAAAATATTTCAAAACTACAATATCACAGTATGACTTCTAATATATTTGATTTGGTATATGAACAGTTTAACTTAAAACAAACCAAAGAATTATTTGAAGAGATGGGTATTGATTTTGTTAAGCTGGAAAATGGTAAGTTGTATCCTAGAAATTTACAAGCTAAGAGCGTTGTTCAAGCCCTGTTAATGGAGTGTGAAAAACTTAATATCAACATAATATATAATGTTAGAATATCTAAAGTGACTTATACAAATAAATTCAAGATTACAGTTGATAATAAAGTATATTATAGTTACTATTTAGTTATTGCAACAGGTGGTAAAAGCTATGGCGATTCAGGATCAACAGGAGATGGTTACAAAATCGCAACACAGTTTAATCATAATATTACAAAAACATTCCCTTCAATAGTTCAATTAAAAACTGATTATGCTTATAATAAGACTTTAAAGGGCTTGAAGGTTCATGCAAAAGGTAAATTAATAAAAATTTTAAATGATAAAGAAGAAATTCTTAGAGAAGATGAGGGAGAAGTTTTATTCACTGATTATGGATTATCTGGTCCTGTAATATTACAGTTAAGTACAAAGGCTGAACCATTGTTAAGTGAGCATAATAGCCTTGTTATTGAGCTTAATTTAGTTACTCATATGAATACAAAAGAGTTAGATAATTATTTGATTAAAAGGCTTCATAGATTAAGTTATAGAAATGTGGCGGATGCACTTAATGGTTTTATTAATCAACGCCTTATACAACCGTTGTTGAAAAGTTCAAATATTGAACCAACTATAAGTGCAGGAGATGTGACGAAAATTCAAAGAAATAATTTAGTAAAACAACTAAAAACATTTAGAACCAATGTAACAGGAACCTATCTTTGGAATCAAGCACAAGTAACAAAAGGTGGGATAAACTGTTTAGAAATCCATGACACAACATTAGAATCTTATAAAACTGAAGGATTATACTTAGTCGGTGAAGTAATAGATATTGATGGTGACTGTGGAGGATATAATTTGCAGTGGGCAATTAGTAGCGGCGCAGTTGCGGCCAAAAGCATAAATGAAAAGTAGAGGTACGTTATGAAAATTGTAATACCTAATATTAAACTTCCCTTTAATCACAGTGATGAACAAATGATAAAAGAAGTTTCTGAAAAATTAAGAATTAGTACTAGTTTAATTATGGATGTAGAGATTAAAAAAAGATCAGTAGATGCTAGAAAGAAACCAGATATTTACTTTGTATATACTTTGATTGTTTCTGTAAAAGGGACTATAAGAGAGAATACACTTAAAAAGGTAAATGCTACGATTTTTAAATTCAAACAATATATAATTCCTGAAATTAAAAATAAAGAGTTGATGGATAGTAAGTTAGAACAACCAATTGTTATAGGAGCTGGACCTGCAGGATTATTTGCTACATTGATTTTAGCTAAAGCTGGTATGAAACCTATATTATTTGAAAGAGGAGAAGAAGCAAGTATTCGTAAACAAACAATAGCAGATTTTATTAAAACAGGCGAACTTAATCTCAATAGTAATATTACTTTTGGAGAAGGTGGCGCAGGTACATTTTCAGATGGAAAACTTAATACAGGAATAAAAGATAAATTTCTTCGTAAAGAATTTATCTTAAAAACTTTAGTAGAAAACGGTGCAAATCCTGAAATATTATATATGGCTAAACCACATGTGGGTACGGACCATTTAGTTGAAGTCGTTAGTAATATACGTAAAGAAATCATAAGTTTAGGTGGGACGGTTCACTTTAATTCATTGGTAACTAAGATAGAAGCTAATAATGATTCTGTAAAGTTATTCGTTGATAATAAAAGTGAAACATATATTTCTAATAACGTAGTGTTAGCTGTAGGACATAGTGCAAGAGATACATTTAGAATGTTAAATACCGAAAAAGTTAATATGGAAAGCAAACCTTTTGCAATTGGACTAAGAATAGAACATCCACAAATATGGATTAATAAAAGCCAATATGGAGATAAACATTATGAGAACCCACTACTACCAACAGCAGAATACAAACTAACGCATCAAAGTTCTAATGGACGAGGTGTTTATTCGTTTTGTATGTGTCCTGGTGGATATGTGGTTAATTCATCTAGCCAAGAAGGCATGTGTGTGTGTAATGGAATGAGTTTATTTGCTAGAGATAATGATAATGCAAATAGTGCTATTATTGTAACGGTAAAACCTGAAGACTTTGAAAGTAAACATCCGTTAGCAGGGATTGAATTCCAGGAAAAATGGGAAAAGTTAGTTTATGACTTAAATGATAACTATGATCTAGTTACTGAAGACTATGAAAGCTTTTATGAATCTGTAAAAGGTAAAAAGTTGCCAGAAAAACAATTTATGAACAATGAATTTTATCAAATTGATGAAGTAGTATCGTCATGTGAAAGTCAAATGGTTATAGGTTCAATTAATGAATGTTTACCGAATTTCATTAGTGAATCTATCGTTGAAGGTATAGAAGCTTTTGGTAAAAGAATTGTTGGTTTTGATCATCCTAAAGCTCGACTTGTAGGAGTTGAATCAAGGACTTCATCTCCGCTGAAAATAATTAGAAACGATAATTTAATGTCAAACATTAATGGACTTTATCCATGTGGTGAAGGAGCTGGACATGCAGGAGGAATTATGTCAGCTGCTATTGATGGAATTAAAGTTGCGGAACAAATTTTAAGTAAAACTCAATAAAGTATAATGGAACCTTCTTATACGTGAAAACGTCAAAATAATACATAAGTATATATTTTGTGTTAAAATACATACAAGGAAGAAAATCAATCACGTATAAAGGGAGGACATGTATGTTTAAGAAAATAATAGTTAATTTATTAGTAGTAGCATTATTATGTTTAGTTGTTGTAGGTTGTGGCTCTAATGAATATAGTGAAGAAAGCTATTCGAAAGACTCTGTTTCTGAAAAATCAAGTGATATGAAAATGGAGTCAGAAGAAGTAGAAGAAACTAAAGAAGTACCTGTGGAAGACATGGCTATGGAAGCTGAAGGACCAATTGAGCCAGATAGAGTCGAGGAAAAATCTGACAATGATCTTGAGGGTGCTGTTGACAATAGAAAATATATTAGAACTTTTTCATATTTTCTTGAAACCCTTGAATTTGATAAAGCAGAAATTGCACTTAAACGTATGGTTGATTTAAACTTTGGGTTTTTTCAAAGCACCCAATCAGAAGGAAATAGTATTAATTCTTCTTCAAGACAAAGATCAGCTAACTACACTGTTAGAATTCCTAAGGAAAAAGTAGAAGATTTTATTGAAAGTTTAGAAGGAATTGGAAATGTAGTTGATTCAAACAGTATGGTTGAAGATGTAACATCTCAATATTATGATATTGAAGCAAGAATAACCACATTAGAAATTCAAGAGAAAAGACTAATAGCTATATTAGAAGAAGCTGATAATCTAGAATACATTATTCAATTAGAAAGAGAGTTATCTAATGTTAGATATGAAATAGAAAGTTATATGTCTAATTTTAGATATCTTAAAGATCAAATCAATTATTCAACAGTATATATTTATCTTCAAGAAGTAAAAGAAGAAACAATTTTTGAAGAAGAACCAGAAACATTTATTGAAAAAATGAGTGAAGGATTTTTAGATAGCATAGAAAGCGTTGTTGAATTTTTCTCTGACTTAGCATTATTTATTATCGTCAGTAGTCCAATACTTTTAATCTGGGCAATTTTTATATTTGTTATTTACAAAATTATCAAAAAACTACTTAAATCAAAAGCTATTAAGAAAAAGGAAAGACAAAAAACAAAGCTTAATCAAAGTAATAACAATAAACAAAATGTTAATAAGCAAAGCAAAAAAGTTGATAATACTAAAAATAGTATCAAAAATAATACAATAGATAAAAAAGATATCGAAAGTTAAAGAAATTT
>JAOZKH010000015.1:34127-38044 GCA_029935405.1 Vallitaleaceae bacterium
ATATTATGAAAAACAGAACACATTTGAATACTATTAATAGAGTTGTTATAAAGATTGGATCATCTTCAATCACTCATACAAAAACAGGACACATTAGTCTGCAAAAATTAGACCACTTTGTTCGACAGGTTTCAGACCTTAAAAATGCAGGAAAAGAAGTTATAGTTGTTACATCAGGCGCACAAGCTGTGGGTATTAGTTCGTTAAATTTAGATGTAAAACCAAGTAAGTTAGAAGAAAAACAAGCAGTTGCTGCAGTTGGACAAGCTTCATTAATGATGATATATCAAAAATTATTTAGGGAGTACAATCATCATGTTGGTCAAGTATTAATAACCAAAGAAATTATTGATGATAAAAGTAGGTATCAAAATGCTAAGAATACTCTTAGAGCATTACTAAGGATGAATGTAATACCTATAGTAAATGAAAATGATACCGTATCTACTGAAGAAATAGAATTTGGTGATAATGATAGACTTTCAGCTACAGTTGCTATTATAGCTGAAGCAGAATTATTAATATTATTATCCGATATTGATGGACTATATAACGAAGATCCAAAAGATAATAAAGATGCAAGAATTATTGACAGTGTTAATGAAATCAATGAAGATATTTACAATATGGCTGGCGTTTCTAAGTCGAAAACAGGTACTGGTGGTATGTTAACAAAGTTAATGGCAGCTGAAATGGCAAATAATGAAGGAATTGACATGATTATTGCAAATGCTTCAACTCCTTATGTCATACAGAAAATATATGATGGGGAAATAATCGGGACTATTTTTAAAAGTTAATCGAATATTTAATTTATTAGTAAAAGTGATGAAGCTACATGAATGAATGGAGAAAAATGGAACAATCAAAACTAGATAGAATTAATAAACTATATAAAAAATCAAAGGAAGAAGGCTTATCTGAGAGTGAAGTAGAAGAACAGAAAATATTACGCAAAGAGTATATCGGACTGATACGTAAAAACCTAAGAGGAACACTTGATAATACAACAGTACAGTATCCTGATGGGACTACTAAGAAACTTAATAAAGATTAATTAATTTTAATAAAGAGGGACTGTAACAATAGTAAATTTAATTACTATTGTTACAGTCCCTCTTTTAGATATGAAATTGTATATTTTAAATCATTTGTAGATTAGTTTTTTTAAAAACATAGAACTATATCTTTTAAGATTAATCTTCTTGTAAAGATAAATAAGTTTTTGATACAAGATTAAACTCATCATCTTCTTCAATTGTTTCTATATCAATGGTTTCATCTTCATTGTCTGCAAAGCGATATAATAATACAGTTTCATCTATAGGATGAAGTAGTGCGATATATCCTTGTTCATTGATTTCAAAAGCATCTATAATTGGACACTCAAGTTCTGTATCATCTTCTAATGTAAGGGTAACGCTTTGGTGTTCGTGTTCGCCACATCCACAACCTTCATCATTATCATGTCCATTGCACCCACAACCATCACTATGTCCATGAGATTTTTCATTATCATTGCATCCACATCCTCGTTCGTTTTCTGAACTGTTACAACCGCAGTCTTTTTCTTTATCTAAACTCATATATTCTCCTTTGATTACTAAATGTTTATACTCGAAAAAA
This sequence comes from Vallitaleaceae bacterium, assembly GCA_029935405.1. Taxonomy (GTDB): domain Bacteria; phylum Bacillota; class Clostridia; order Lachnospirales; family Vallitaleaceae; genus UBA1351. Next base: position 35,754 of record JAOZKH010000015.1, read on the forward strand.
ATAATTTATTAAGCATAACAGTTTTATTATACTAAAAAGTTTGAAAATGTCAACATTTACTATTGTATAGAAAATGAACATATATTATAATGTTAATATAAACATCAATTATAGATAGAAAGTTGTGCAAAAATAATTTGTTTGAAATTTAATAATAAATAGATATAATTTATTTTAACAAAAAGTATATAAAAATAAATAAAAATCAAAAGTCAAGAGGTGTTTTATGATAAGTTTTATAAGGGGAATACTTATTTCCAAAAGAGAAGATTCAATAGTAGTTGAATGTAACCATATAGGCTATGAAATATTTGTTCCATTGTCTGTATTAAGTGATTTGCCACCTACAGCTAATGAGGTGAAAATTTATACCGAATTATATGTTAGAGAAGATATATTAAAATTATATGGATTTATAAGTGAAGATGACATAGACGTATTTAGAAAATTAATCAGTGTTTCAGGAATTGGCCCTAAAGGTGCACTTGGTATATTATCATCAATGTCTCCAGATGCATTAAGATTAGCTGTTCTTACTGAAAACGTTACAGCAATTAGCCAAGCAAAAGGCATCGGTAAGAAAACGGCATCCAAATTGATTATAGAACTTAAAGACAAACTTAAACCTATTGATATCAATAACTTTAGAGACGATGTTTCTATACTTGGTTCAAAATCAAGTTTTATTGAAGAAGCTATACTTGCATTAACCACCCTAGGCTATTCACAAACAGAAAGTTTAAATGCTGTTAAACATTGCAAAGACACTAGTTCAACAGAAAAAATACTTAAAAATGCTTTAAGCAATTTGGCTAAGGAGTAATTATGAAGAAAAGACTTATTACAAATCAAATAACAGAAGAAGATATACATATAGAAACCTCCTTAAGACCACATAGTATAGACGAGTATATTGGTCAAAAAAAAGCAAAAGAAAATATTAAAGTTTTTATAGAGGCAGCAAAAAAGCGTGGAGAATCACTAGATCACGTTTTATTATATGGACCGCCAGGACTCGGAAAAACTACTCTTGCTTCAATTATTGGTAGTGAAATGGGTGTTAATATTAAGATTACATCAGGTCCTGCTATTGAGCGACCGGGTGATATGGCTGCAATATTAAATAATCTTCAAGAAGGGGACTTATTGTTTGTCGATGAAATTCATCGTTTGAATAGACAAGTTGAAGAGGTATTGTACCCTGCAATGGAAGACTATGTTATTGATATAATGATCGGAAAAGGCCCTGCTGCAAAGTCTATACGATTAGATCTTCCACACTTTACACTTGTAGGTGCAACTACTAGAATCGGATTACTTAGTTCACCTCTTAGAGATAGATTCGGCGTTATTAACAAATTAGAATTTTATACAACTGATGAACTATGTACGATTATCAGTAGAAGCGCAAATGTTCTTAATGTTGAAATAGATGAAAAAGGTACATATGAAATTGCTCTTAGATCAAGAGGTACACCAAGACTTGCAAACAGACTCCTAAAAAGAGTCAGAGATTTTGCACAAGTACGTTATGATGGTAAAATTAATGAAGAAGTAGCTAAATATTCTTTAGATTTACTTGATGTTGACCCATTAGGGCTAGATAAAAATGATCGCAAAATGCTTCTTGCAGTTATTGAAAAATATGATGGTGGTCCTGTTGGACTTGATACGCTTGCTGCAACGATAGGCGAAGAATCAGATGCAGTAGAAGATGTTTACGAACCATATTTACTTCAACTTGGTTTGATAAACAGAACATCTAGAGGCCGTGTTGTAACAGATTTTTGCTATAAACATTTTGGTATTTATAATAAAAATAAGGAGGGGACAAATGAATAAGGAATTACAATTACTAAATTTATTGTCCTCTAATAAAGACATGAGTCAAAGAGAGCTTGCTAAACAACTTGATGTTAGCTTAGGAACCGTTAATAATATGATTCAAACTTTTGAAAAAGACAAAGTGTTATCAATGAAAAAGTTAACACCTAGGAAAGTCAGTTATACATTAAGTGCGAAGGGTCGTGACTTGCAAAACATCTTATATGTTGAACATGTTTCAGAATGCTTTGATACAATAGCCTCTGTTAGATATGTTTTTAAACTTAACTTAAATAAATTAGTCGACAATGGCATGAAAAACTTTTATGTTCAAGGTGATACAGATGAATTGATTAGAATTGTAAAGATGTGTTTCTTTGAAATATCTAGAAATACTAATGTTAAATATACATTACTTAATGAGATTAATGATATTGAGGAAATAATTAATGATATTGATTTAGGAG
>JAOZKH010000219.1 GCA_029935405.1 Vallitaleaceae bacterium
ATTTCTAGATTTATACTTCTTGCTTTGAATTCCTTAATAGCATAATCAAAACTTAAGCTTTGTATCAAAGATCTTGTATTTTCGTAGGTTGTTCCATGATTTTCTATAATCATCTCTCGAATATCATTTTCACCTACAGGTACACTTGTATTTCCTAATCTTTTAAATACACCTGCTGATCTCATACCTTTATCAGCTAAATAATATGGTTTTCCATCACCACGTTGTATTTCCACTATAATAATATCTTTATCCTTGAGTTTTTGCTCACTGACATGAATATAATTTAAAATAGAAGGCTTAATACTATCACGAATCATGGATGATAATTTTTCTTGCGATTCTTTGGCGTTAATAATACCTACTTCAGTTCCATCATCAGTAATTCCAATATAGATTTTTCCACCATTTGAATTAGCAAAGGCAACGATTTCTTTAAGTATCGTTTTATTAATTACTTCCTTAAATTCTACTGAATATGATTCAATCATTATATGCCTCCCATACTTTATATGTCATATTCTAACACATTCTGACACACTCTGTCAAATCACTGACTTTCCCAACAGAAAATCATATAAATTCAAGTGTATAACACCCTCTTTAGAAAGGTCTATTTTATCCATTGTTATTAGATATTTTGGATATTGATCATTAATTTTTAATAGTGCATTAATTTCTCTATTATATGTAGTTGACTCTAATGCTGTTAGACTGACTTGGAAATATAACCTCTTATTTCCCTTCGTTGCTATGAAGTCTACTTCGTAGGACATGTTTTTACCAACCGTTACTTCATAATCCTGTCGTAGTAACTGTAAGAATACAATGTTTTCAATAATATGACCTAGATTACTCTGGCGATAACCAATCAGTTTATTTCTTAATCCAGTATCTACAACATAATACTTTCCATTTGTTTTTAGTCGCTCTTTTCCTCGTATATCATATCTCTCACATTGATATAACATATGCGCATCACACATGAGTTTTAAGTAATTATCAACTGTATCCGAAGTAATCTTATGACCATTAGATATCATTGTATTCTTTATAGCATTTGCTGAAGTATTATTACCAATGTTTTCAAATATGAATTTCGCAACTTTATAGAATGCTCCTTCATCCCTAATTCTACCTCTAAGTATAATATCTCTTGTAAATATTGAGTCAAACAACCCTGATAATATCGCTTCTATAAGTTCTTGTTGATCCGTCAGACTAACCGCTGGAAAAGACCCTACTCTAAGATACTCATTAAAGTGTTCTTCTATATCATTATCTTTGTATGATTTAAATTGTAAGAACTCCTTAAAGGAAAGAGGGAAGATTTTAATCTCTACATATCTACCTGATAAGTATGTCAAATGTTCCCCTAAAAACATCCTTGAATTTGAACCTGTTACATAAATATCCGCATCAAAACTGACCCTCAAGCTATTAATAACCTTTGCCCAATTTTCAAGTTCTTGTACCTCATCTACAAGAAAATACATTCTCGAACCATTTACTATTTTTCTTTTTATATATTCATGCAATTTTTTACTATCTTTAATATCGTCAAACATATATTTTTCATAATTAATTTCTAAGATACATTCATTACTCACACCTTGTTCCAATAAATAGTCTTTAAACAAACTTAATAATGATGATTTTCCTGAACGTCTAACACCTGTCATTACTTTAACAAATTCATTATCCCTATATTGAATCATTTTTTTTAAATATCTCGCTCTACGCATCATAGTTTCACCACCTTTTTTCTAATAGTAACCTGATTTTTGCACTAAGTCAAGTTTTTTCCTGTTTGCAATCGGATTTTTGTGCATTTTGTTTATATACAATAGTTATGACACTTTAAATAATTTACAAACTATCCAAAAACCTCTTGAATCCACAAAGACCTTCCTCGTCAAGTTTATATACGCCAGCGCAAGCAAGAACCTCTTCAAACTTCTTACCAACTTCTTGTTGAATGATCAATGAAGTTTCTACTTCTTGAAGGTTATTCATATATTTGGCTTTTAATTCTTTAATCCATGGTTTATGTTGTTCCATATTATCTGTTAGCTCATCTATAGAAAGTTTACCTTCAAGGGCCGCTTCAACATTAGCTAATTCTTCTTTGAGTCTTGCAGGCAATACTGCAAGTCCCATTACTTCAATTAAACCAATATTTTCTTTCTTAATATGATGAAGATGAGCATGTGGATGAAATATGCCATCTGGATGTTCATCGCTTTGTCTATTATTACGAAGCACTAAATCAAGTTCAAACATACCTTCTTTATTCTTACGACTAATTGGCGTAATTGTATTATGTGGTATATCCCCTGAATAAGCGTAAATACCGAGGGTTTCGTCGCTATATTCTCTCCACGCTTTAAGTATGACTTCAGCAAAGTTTACAAGTTCCTCCTTATTAATAGAAGAAAGTCGAATTACTGATAATGGCCACTTAACAATTCCTATGTTTACGTTCGGATAATTATCATGTGTTGTTTTTGCAATAATAGGTGCCGCTTCCATTGGAAATTCATGGTGTCCACCTTGAAAATGATCATGACTAAGTATTGATCCACCAACTATTGGAAGGTCTGCATTTGAACCTAAAAAGTAATGAGGTATTTCTTCAATAAAATCAAGGAGTCTTACAAAAGTCTCTTTACATATTTTCATTGGTACGTGCTCGCCCTTAAATACAATTGAATGTTCATTGTAATATACGTATGGTGAGTATTGCAGAAACCAGTTTTCATTATTTAATGTAAGTGGTAGCACTCTGTGATTTGTTCTACCTGGGTGGTTTAGTCGTCCTTCATATCCAACATTTTCAAGACACAATAGGCATTTTGGATAACTCGCCTGTGATACAAGTCTTGCCTTAGCGATTTCTTTAGGATCTTTTTCAGGTTTTGATAGATTAATGGTAATCTCTAAGTTACCATAATCTGTTTTTGTCTGCCAATATAAATTTTTACTGATACGATCCATTCTAATATAGTTAGAGTCTTTGCTTAATTTATAGAAAAACTCTGTACCAGCTTTAACACCTTTTTCAGCTTTTATATCTGAATAAATTCTAAATAGCTCAGACTGTCTTGGCATTAAACATGCCATTATCCTTGCATCAAACAAATCTCTTTCTGTTGTATTATCTTCTATAAA
>JAOZKH010000220.1 GCA_029935405.1 Vallitaleaceae bacterium
GTCAAGTGTTTTTGGAGTTTTTTTGCAAAAAAAAGAGTCTTAGATTTTATAAAAAACCTAAAACTTTATTGGTATTTTGCTTAACTAAATGACATTGATTTTTATTGGTGTCGGACACGTTAGTCTAGGACCTTCTAGGCCTAGACTATCTAGATACCAATAATAAGTGTTCTATGAATGGTATCCCATAATTTCAGTTTTTTCATATCATTTATACCCTTATTATCACCAACACTTATAAGTAAGCTAAGAGCGGTAAACATGAATCCCGCCAGTATTGCTGAGAATGATAATAAATTAAATTGAAAATCCTTATACTCCGATGATTGATTATTGCAGTCATAAAATGAATAAAGTTTAACCTGCTTAGTCAATAACATAAACAATAAACCTGCTAATATCAGTACAACTAGTATAATTCTTCTTCTAAATCTATTTTCTTCTTTCAGCATAATTTCATTCCCCCCCATACATAAATTATATCAGTTATCCGTACATGAGTCTATAGGAATTTTGATACTATCAAACATCTGAAATCTCGATTAAATGCTCACGGTTACCAATATATGCAGCCATCATCTGGTTATATATCTCTTGATTTAGTTCTTCCAAAGTGAAATAATCTCTCTTATAATTATCTATTCGATAAGTGTTTACAGTTAGCTTATATGAGTACAAATCCGAAAACAAATCATATTCTTGACTAAGTTGTTGACCTGGGGTACCTTTAACCTTACCAGCAACAATTTCATTATTTTGTTTCATATTTTCAAGAGTAGTCAAGATATTCCTTATACCAACCTGTTCAGTTGTTATCGCTTTTCTAGGTTCATTAAACAAACTTAAACGAATCTTTTTTATATCTGTTTGACGATAAGCTGTAATTAACCTTCTATCAAATCCCAACACATTTTCTAGATATTCTGGTGATGGAACTGGCAAGTCTATCGTTACCGATGTTATTGCTGAATCTGGTGTATATAAGCGTCTTATTGCGCTATTATTTGGTATGGATACTTGTTTCATAATAGCATTGTCTGAGTAGTCTGTAAAAACGTGTTTTAAAACAGAAATAGAAGGAGCTGATTTATTCATGATGTAACACAAAATTCCTGTAGTATAATCAAGCAAGATATGTGTAAACATCTCTATTGATGTATTGTCTCTTAGTTCCAAATCACTAGCATCTAAGTTCTCATTATCACGTAGCATTATTGAATTTCGATCTTTTTCCTTTCCCATTCTACAAAACAAAAAATTTTCATTATCCCTGATTACATCAAGAACAACTCTCTGATTATTAATATCTCCTTCAATCAATTTCAGATGTCCACTTGCTAAATGCTGTTCAAAAACTGTTTTAAATTTTTCTTTTAACGATCCATATCCACCTTCAATGACAATTTTGTAAAAATAAGTTTTTCTCTGTGCCATTTTACTCTCCTCGCCTTCATTAATTATTGTAATTCTAGTTTACCATAACCAGCATGGCGTTCAAGGGAACAAATATTCGCACAGAAACAAGCCTGATTTCCAGAGCCCATATTGTATATCTTTAATTAGTAAGTTCTAATAATTCCGTATATAATCTGAAAATAAAGACAGAGTTTAATACAACATCCATGCCTACAAATATTCTTTTAGAAATAAATATTTGATTAGCACATAAAAAAACAAAGCTTGAATTTAATGAAACTTATTATAAATTGATATGTTAGTTTAACTCTAATTGCTTCATAAATATTCCTTAAGTTCTCTTTGATTCCTTGCATAAACCTGATTATAACTATGTTGACTCTGCTTAGTATTAATGTTCTTAATAAACGCTTTCTCTTTAATTGCATCAATATAAAGTATCTTACCATCATATTGAGATAACTCACCCCAAAAATAATCTGGACTATATATTGAATCATCAATTTATGCGATAATGGAAAGAATACTATGGTTCAATTATTTAGCAACCCATTGCTAAATAGTTTTATATCTAACGTAATTGAATCCATGAATATCACAAAATTATCACTTGTTATGAATTCAGCGTCTCCACATATTCTATAAATAACAAAAATCCTTTTGAACAGACTATTTATATATTTCTCAAATATACCCAAATTAAACGTAGCATCAAATGATATATCTTTAAAATACTTCTTTCCTTCCAAAAAGTCATCAATAATTCTCTCCTTCGAATTATCAAATACAATATCAAGCTCCCGAAGTTTCTCTATAACCGAAGGTGCCGAGTCGCTATATACTTTATGTTGTAAGTCCCTACTATGTTTTCCCCGTAGTAGTTATAAAACTATAGATATACATAATTTATACTTCACTTCGTCTTTAATTATTGCTGTTCTATTGCGTAATAACACATTATTCGACTTAGTAATAATTTCTTTTAAGACTTCATCTAAAATTGGTTCCACTTCTTTAGTATATATTTTCTCCCACTGATACTTATCCTCTGAATACTCCACCGTATAGAAATGTCTTTCAACACCAGTATCTCTAATACTATAAAATGAATCTCCCGTTTATCCTTATACAAAGTGTATATTGAACTAAGCCGCCGCGCTAGCGGTTTAGTTCAATATCTATGTATGCAATATACTATTGTCTAACGTATATTATACCAAACTACTATTTCACCTTATCGATGAAATTATTATAAGCTTTATCATATGCCTTTCTATCTCCCGCATGAGCAATACCTAAAACCAATACATCATCTTCATTCGATTTATTGTAAGTTACAATAGCCCTTATATTTTTATTAACCCTAATTATATCTGTCGTAATATTCTCAGATATTTGTTCCCTGTACTTTTTCTAGTTCCTCTGGGGTTTTGCACCCTTGTGCAAATTCATTGTACTTATCTGCAACAATTTTTATTTTTTCTTTTTCAACCTTGGCTTTTATCTGCCTTGTTGTACACGTATCAATATACTCCTTCGCCATCTTTTCTTCTCTCTTATAAGAATAAATCAGATAGATAAAGAAAATAATTAAATAAAGTATAATCCAAATTAAAATCTGACTCTTACGTAACATTTCCAACTTAAACACACCAGCATCAGTGGATTGTAAAACAAGTAAATTAATCAAGAAACTTGAAAGCATAATATTAAACATAAATGTAATCAATTTACTTATTGGCCTAGTAATA
>JAOZKH010000068.1:0-4754 GCA_029935405.1 Vallitaleaceae bacterium
CTTAAAACATCAACTACACTTAAAACATCAACTACACTTAAAACATCAACTACACAATGTAAGAAAAACAATTCATATAATAGAAAAGGAGAACATCATGAAAAAAAGAACCCCATTAATTATTGTATCATTAGTAGCAGCATTTACATTACTTGCAGTAACAGCATTTGCAAGTGCACCAACATACGAGGGATATGAAGCATTTAAAGATTTTGCAAAAAATCATAACGAAGAAGAATTTAACAATGAAGACGGAGGAATGACTGGAACATTTACAGTAACTACAGATGATATAACAAAAACGATTAAAGTGTATAAACAAGAGGATAAAACATATATTTTTGATGACACTAAAAACGACGTTTATGTTGTAGACAAAAAACTAATGGAAGAATACCATGAAAATGAATGGCAAGATTATGATGAAAACATAGGAAATGACTTTAGACATAATAAACATACTAGAGATATGAATGATGATCACGAGATGTCAACTGCACAAGAAGAACTTTTAGATTTTATCGTTGGAGATCTTAAAGATGATTTTGAACTAACTAATAACAGTGATGGTGGTCAAACAATTTCATTTGAAATGACTAAGGAAGAAGTTCCAATGTTGTTAAACTTAATGTTTTCAGCTATGGATAGTAAAGGACCTAGAAATTTTGAAGAAGAAGAATTTGAACCGTCAGATGAATTGTTAGCTAAATACCCAATATTAGCTGATATGATTGAAATGAAATTAGATACTACAAAAATCACAGAAAATATGGAGTTAGATTTTGTGAAAATGGCAATAACTACAGAAGCAGATAAAACAGTTAGAGGCGTAGAATTTAATGTGATTATGTCTGGTGACGACGAGAACGGTGTAGCTCATAATGTAGAAATAAACGGAGAATTTGAACGTACTGAAATAGGTACAATAACAGATATCCCCAAGCTTGACGGAAAAACTTTAATCGAAGTTGATCCTGCTGATTTTGTTGAATTTCAAAATATGAAAATGAACAGTCCTAAAGGAAGGAGATAAACTTATGACAATGCTAAAAGTTTCTGGACTAACCAAAGAATATGATAAAGGTCTTGGCGTATTTAACTTTAATCTTTTAATGAAACAAGAAGATATTGTCTTATTACTTGGTCCAAACGGTGCAGGTAAAACAACAGCAATACGATCAATATTAGGTCTTACAAGTGCTAATGACGGTAGCATTGTCTTTAATAATAAAGATATAAAGGAAAATCCAACAGAGTTTTTAAAATCTGTTGGAGCCTGCGTATCAACACCTGCGTTTTATGAATACATGACAGGATATGAAAATCTAAAACTCTACAGTCATTTTTACTCAAATGTTGATGAGAATAGAATAATAGAAGCGCTTGAAATAGTTGAACTAACAAATGCTAAAGATAAGAAAGTAGCAGAGTATTCAACTGGAATGAAACAAAGATTAGACTTTGCAAGAGCTGTTTTACACGAACCGGAAGTTCTAATACTTGATGAACCTTTTAATGGAATGGATATTGAAAAAAAAGCAAATCTAAAAGGCTACCTAAAAGATTTAGGAAAGACTAATAAGACAATGACCTTGATTTCAAGTCATATGGTTGGAGATTTAGAAAAATTTGCTGACAGGGTTATTATCTTATATGAAGGCAAGTGTTTGTATGAAGGTAAAATAGAATCGATTTTACAAGAAGAGGAAAGCTTGGAAGCTTTTTATCTTAAGATTATAAATGAATACAAAAATAAAACTCAAAATGAAAACAAAAACTTGTTGGGAGGAGTTAAGAACAATGAATCTATTAAAAGTTGAATTAACTAAATTAACAAAAAAAACAAATACAAAAGTATTTTTAATTATATATGGAGTAATATTTTTGGCAATAGCACTGATATATGTTATGGCAGAAAATATGTTGGATTTATCATTTTATTCAGGTACTCAATTTGTAGGAGCAAGTCTTAATACGATGATGGCATTTATGTTACCATTGTTAACAATTTTCTTTGCAGGTTCAAGTGAAAGCTTAGACTTTACAAGAGGTACTATGAAAAACATGTATCTGTTGCCTATATCAAGAAGCAAGTTATTTATTTCTAAATTAGGAGCAGTACAAGTAATTGTTGGAAGTGTTTTAGGGATTCAATTTGTATTCTCAATACTTATTAGTTTTATAGTTGATGGATTTACATTTGTAGGAGTTGCACCACTATTTCTCGATTACCTAGGAGCGTTTTTAGTTCTTGGACTTGTTAATATTCTTGGAAATGTATTATCTCTTATATTTAAAAACACAGGACTTACAGTGATAATTGCCTATATTGGTTATGTGGGATTAAGACTATTAACTATGTATATCCCAAGCCTAGATGCAATTTCCTTAGCAACAGTAATAGATAATTATAAAAACATTTTAGATGTTTCTACAATCAACATGTTGTTATCTACAGTAGCTTATTATATAATACTCTTTATAGTAGGACTATTATTGTTTGAGAAAAAGGAAGAAAGCTTATGTCAATTCGATTAAAACTCATTATTATTTATATTGTTTGTACATTATTTAGTGCAGGTATCATTGTTGTTTCACTTTTTGCAGGAGTGGGTAATTATATGAGACAGGTTACAGACGCGATAATTGAAAACAGTGAAATAGATGAAGCGATTATTGAAGTTATAGATTTGATTGCGGATCTAAAACAAGCAGAGGAATATAATCCTGAAAAATTAATTAATAGTGCGTATATGGAAGAGATTAACGATAGACTACAGTTTTTTAATAGTAGTCTAATCGTTTTGCATAAAGATACTTATTATAAATACATTGATATAGAAGACCAAGTATTAAGAGATAATTTAATTCCTTATGACTCAAGAATTAATAATGACTCGAGATTTGATGACGATTCAAAAATTGATGATGACTCGAGATTTGATGATTTCGAATTTGCAAGGGATAACTATGATTTAAAGCAGCGTGAGTATTCAAGAATGGATGTTGGAAATAAAAGATATAATTACATTGAATATACGTTTGATATTAACGATGAAGAGGTTGTTTACTTCATATTAACAGAAATAACTACAATAAAGAATCTCCATGAATCAATTAGAGCTGTTGTTTCGATTGTTATTTTAATACTTGTATTTATAACTACATTACCTATTGTAATAGTTATTCAAAAAAGAATCATTCGTCCAATGAAGGAACTTGAAAAAGGAGCAAAGGAAATAGGTGAAGGAAATCTAGAATTTGAATTAAAGGCAAAATCCAATGATGAAATTGGTAGAGTTGTTAAATCATACGAAAAAATGCGTATGGAGCTTAAGAAATCTATAGAAAAACAAGTTGCATATGAAAACAATCGTAAAGAACTAATATCTAGCATTAGTCATGATTTGAAAACTCCTATGACATCTATTAAAGGCTATGTTGAAGGTATTCTTGATGGAGTCGCAAACACTAAGGAAAAACAGGAACAATATCTTAAAGTTATTCACCAAAAGAGCTTAGACATGGATAGAATGATAGATGACTTGTTTACTTTTTCTAAGCTTGATCTTCAGAAATTACCTTATGAATTTGTTAATATTAATATGGAAACTTTTATTAGAGAATATAGTGAAGAGGCAATGCTTGAATATGAGAAAGTGGCAAAAATTGGGTTTGAGATTAGAAGTAATAGTACATCAGAACCAATAGTTAGTATTGATAGACTACAAATAAGACGCGTATTACAGAATATGATTCAAAATAGTTTGAAGTATAATGAGTCTGAGATCAAGAAGATAGACTTAATAATAATTAATAATATTGATCATATTGAACTTACTGTTAAGGATAATGGAATTGGAATGAATGAAGAAGAAGTAAAACATGCTTTTCAAATATTTTATCGATCGGATGCATCAAGAAATACAAAAACTGGTGGATCAGGGCTTGGACTCGCAATTGTAAAACAAATCATTGACGGACATAATGGATCAATATCGATTCAGTCATCAAAAACTAGTGGTACAGCTATAACAATAAAGCTTGCAAAGGAGATAATCAGTGAGTGAGGATAGAGTAAAGAAGATTTTAATTGTTGAAGATGAAGTAAGTATTGCAGAACTTGAACGTGATTATCTTGAGATAAGTGGATATGTTGTGGAAATGGCTCATGCAGGACAAAAAGGGTTAGATATGATAAGAAATAACGAATATGATCTTGTTATACTTGATTTGATGTTACCGGAAATAGATGGTTTTTCTATTATAAAAGCGGTGAGAGATGATGTTGATATACCGATATTAATGGTAACTGCTAAGAAAGAAGATATTGATAAAATAAGAGGGTTAGGACTTGGTGCAGATGATTTCATCACAAAACCATTTAGTCCAAGTGAGTTAGTTGCTAGAGTGAAATCACATATTAAGAGATATGATAGGTTAACCAATAAAAATGAGAAGAAAAAAGAAATAAGTATAAAAAGTCTTACAATTCAAATAGATGCAAGAAGAGTATTGGTTAATCAAAAAGAAATTAATCTTACAACCAAAGAATTTGAGATTTTACTGTTTTTGGCTTATAATCCTGATCAAGTGTTTAGTAAAGAAATTATTCTTGATAGAATATGGGGAATTGATAGTTTTGTAGATACAGCAACAGTCACTGTGCACATAGGCAAACTTAGAGAGAAAATACCCACCGAGTTTATTGAAACTATATGGGGAGCGGGATATAGATTTAATATATAAAAAAA
>JAOZKH010000068.1:4854-12238 GCA_029935405.1 Vallitaleaceae bacterium
GGATATAGATTTAATATATAAAAAAAAGGGCAATAGCCCTTTTTTTATAGAACAAATCCACGTACTAAATCTTCTAATGTATCTCTCTTTCGAATAAGTTTTGGGTTACCATTAGAATCAATCAAAACTTCTGCTGGACGTAAACGATTATTGTAGTTTGAAGCCATGCAATAACCATAGGCTCCAACATCTAACACACCAAGAATATCATTGTGCAAAATCTGTGGAAGTAAACGGTCTTTAGCTATAATATCTCCGCTTTCACAAATATTACCAACAATTGTCACAGGGTGAGAATTTTGTGATGGAATATTCTCGCTTCTATAAACTTCAATATCATGATGACTATCATACATAACAGGTCTTTTTAGGACATTAAAACCAAGATCCGTACCAACATAAGTTATACCAAAGTTTTCTTTGATTGAATGTACTGTACCTAAAAGAATGCCAGATTCTGCAACGATATATCTGCCTGGTTCTATTTTAAAAGTAACTTCGCTACCATATTCAGTAGCAAATTCATGTAAAACTTTATCAAGTCTTTCACCAAGATTAACTAGATCTAAACGTCCTTGGGATGCAAGTTTTTGATATGGAATACCAAATCCACCACCCATATCAATAAATTCTAAGTTATCAAACTCCTTGGCAACATTAAGAATAGACATAGCACCTTCAATATATTTGTCGCCGTCCATAAAAAGTGAACCGATATGTTGATTGATACCTACTAGATATAAGTTATAAGTTTTAAGTAATACTTTGACTTTAGGGATATCACTGATTGCTACACCAAACTTAGTTTTTTTACCACCTGTGATTACTTTTTCGTGGTGACCTGCGCCAACACCAGGATTAAATCTTATTGCTACATTACCACCTGAATTAATCTTTCCATAGGTCTCTAATTGACTGATTGAATCAACACTGATAAGGATGTTACGATCAATTGCAAATTGCATTTCTTCAGATGATACATTATTACTAATATATAATATGTCAGAAGACTTAAATCCTGCCATTTGTTCAACATAAATCTCACCAGGGCTCATTGCATCAGCTTTTAAACCTTCTTCGTGAGCTAGTTTCATAAGACTTAGGTTTGAATTGGCTTTAACACTATAATTAACTTGAAAATTCTTATAGGTTACAAGGTCTTTAAGTTCTCTACACCTGTCTCTAAATACCTCTTCATTATAGACGTATAAGGGACTTCCGTATTGCTCTACAAGTTTAGTAGGTGTTGTATTTCCATAAAAATTTAGTTGCTGTGACACGGTATTATTTAGTCCTAACATTAGTTGCTCCTCTCAGTTATTAAAGTGATTTCATCTATTAGTGATTCTCTTATTATATTAACTAAAGTTGTATTTTTAGAATATAAGCTTTGTTCAAGTGTTCCAGCCATAATTTCTTTCGTATCTGCAATAAGTTTTATTGAAGCGTTTCTTTTGGTACAGTAAAATATATGTTCGCCGCAGGATATATCTTCAGAAGATAGAACAACAATTTTTAAACCTTTTTCACAAGAAATTATTAATTCTTCCTCAAGTTCTTTAAGGATTTTTGCATTGACAGATACATAAATTCTTTCATCTGCTTGAAGAATAATATTCTTCATTTTATCAAGAACTGATTTTAAGCCACTTATTGTAATATACGGCTCGCTTGTAATTGAAGTCGTTGAAAGTTTTTCGTTAATTATATCAATAGTTGTAGAAAAATTACGTTTAGCATTTAAGATTAAATCTTCCTTTGTAATTGCCACATAATGTACAGGATTACCCTCTATTGTATAAGCGAATCCTTTATCAACTAGATTTGAAAGGGAAGCATAGACATTTGATCTTGAAATACCACTAGATTTAGCAGCTTCGTAACCTGTCATGCTAGTTGTAGCCGCCAACTTAATGTAGATGGTGGCTTCTTGCTGTGTAAAACCTAAATTTTTTAATGCATCTACTATAGTCATATGCTTCTCCTAAAGGGAATTTTTTGTATTAGAAAATAGTGTTTCTTTATAGAACTACTATAAACCGTGGAGGATATTTTGTCAATCACTTTTGACTTTTATTTAAAACACCTTAACCATAGTTGATAGTGTAATAATAATATGGTAGGATAAGCGTAGAAATTATTATTAAACATTTATACAGCATTGGAGTTATTATGGATATTTTTGATATGATTCAAGAGAAAACTTTAGAAAAAGAAGCCCCTTTAGCTGCGAGAATGAGACCTAAGACTATTGACGAAGTAGTTGGACAAGAACATATTTTAGCTAAAGATAAGTTGTTATATAGAGCAATAAAGGCAGATAAACTTGGATCCCTTATATTATATGGGCCGCCAGGAACTGGTAAAACAACTTTGGCAAAAGTTATTGCTAATACAACTAAATCACATTTTACACAGTTAAATGCAACTATAGCAGGTAAAAAAGATATTCAAAACGTAGTAGCAGAGGCTAAAGAAAATCTTGGAATGACAATGAAGAAAACAATTTTGTTTATTGATGAAATTCACAGATTTAATAAAATGCAACAAGATGCTCTGCTACCACACGTTGAAGACGGTACGGTAACATTAATAGGTGCAACAACTGAAAATCCATATTTTGAAGTAAATGGAGCTTTGGTTTCAAGATCAAGAATATTTCAATTAAAACCATTATCTGCAGAGAGTATTAAAGTGTTGATACATCGTTGTATTAAGGAAGATAAGTTGTTAAAAGAATCAAAAATCATTATTGATAGTCAAGCTGTTGAGTTTTTAGCCGATGTGGCAAATGGTGATGCAAGAGCAGCTCTTAATGCAGTGGAATTGGCTTGTCTTACTACTGAGGTAGTTGAGGGTAAAGTTAATATAACATTAAAAGTGGCTGAAGAATGTATACAAAAGCGAGCAATAGGATATGACAAAGATGGTGATAATCATTATGATACCATATCAGCATTTATTAAAAGCATGAGAGGTTCAGATCCAGATGCTGCAATCTATTACCTTGCTCGAATGTTATATGCAGGAGAAGATCCAAAGTTTATTGCAAGACGCATAGTTATATGCGCTTCAGAAGATGTTGGAAATGCAGACCCTAGAGCGTTAACTCTAGCTATGTCTGCTGCAGATGCAGTTAATTTTATTGGAATGCCTGAAAGTCAGATTATTCTTAGTCAAGCTGTTGCTTATATTGCGTGTGCGCCTAAGAGTAATGCCGCTATGAAAGCGATATTTAGCTGCATGGATGATGTTAAAAAACAATCGATTATAACAATACCACCACACTTAAAAGATGCTCACTATAATGCAGCAGATAAGTTAGGAAATGGTGTTGGATATAAATATGCACATAGTTATAAAAATCATTATGTTAAACAACAATACTTACCTGACGAGTTGCTTGGAACTAAGTATTATAACCCTGCAGAACAGGGATATGAAAAGACGATAAAAAAGTGGCTTGAATTTTTAAAACAAGAAGAGGAGTAATCCACTACTTTTTATTAGATGATTTGAGTTTGCTATTATCAACAAAATCTTCAGGCTTTGGTTCCTCTGACATTTTAGCAGCGGTTTTTCCTAAACGGCGTTGCCATTGTAATAAGAAGTAAACAATAACTGAGAAGACTACATTATATGCAAAAAGTGATAATCCAGCTTCAAAACTTCCAAACACAAATACTAATAGTGTATAGACGTACAAGAAGATTAAAAATGCTAGCAATAAATATACGAATATTTTTCTGACTTTGTTTTTATCCATTAGGACCTCCGTGGTTTGTAATCTGTAGTTAGTGTCAAAAGCATGTAGTAAAACTTACGAATGACACCTTAACCATATTTTATATTCTAATGAATGACAAGCAAAAGTGCAAGTAAAATTTTCAAGAATAACAAAGGACTAATATCAGAGAAAAAAATAAAGGTGAAACTATGAAATACAATGTAGTAATGATTTTAATAATAACAATGTTTTTTGTTGCATGCAGTAATGCGCCTTCAAATGACTATATAGAACATATAAATTTAGCACAGGAATATATAGATTCAGGAGATTATGAGGCAGCAACAATTGAAATTGAAAAGGCCATAAAACTAGATGATAATGCGCCAGAGGCATTCTTGTTAAAAGGATTTATGCATATGACTTTAGGTGAACTAACAGAGGCTCAAAAAGCACTGTTATATGTTGAGGAAAATATTAGTCAATTAGTGGAAGAGGGCAATAAATATCAAGCGCTTTTAAATCTTGGGAATTTGTATTATCAAAAAGGTGAATTTAAAATAGGAATTGAATATTTTAATAAAGCATTAGAGAAAAACTCTCAAGATGCAGAGCTTTATAATGCAATCGGACTTTCTTACATGCAGCTAGGAGAAAAAGTTCTCGCTAAAGAAAATTATACAAATGCAATTGATATAGATCAGAATAATTTTTATGCATATGGTAATCTTGCAGCATTATTCCTTGAAGAAGGTAAAATCAATACAGGACTTAATGAAATTAATACTGCCATGAATATTAATCCATATGTACCACAATTTTTTGTAATAAAGGCAAGATTACAAGAAGCAAATAATCAGATTGAAGAAGCTATTGCTACTTACACTCAGGCAATAGGACTTTGGGAAGATTTTGGAGATGCTTACTATTTGCGAGGTGAATTATTCATGACTTCTAGTGAATATCTAAAGGCTATAGAAGATTTTTCAAAAGCTAAAGATTATGGAATTGTTGAAGGATTGTTAGGTATGGGATTTGCTTATCAAGGCCTTATGCAATACGAAGATTCGATAACAGCGTTTACTGAATATATGATAAATCTAGATGCAATTGATTTGCGAGCATTATATCATATGGCTGTTTCATACTATCAATTAGGTAACTACGCTGAGACCATTAATGTTCTCGACGAAATAATAAAACTTGAACCAGAAGATACAGAAGCTCTTTTATTAAAAGCTTTTGCATATGAGAGGAAGTCACAATATGATCAAGCTATAATAACTTTGAATCAAATTCTATTTATAAACCCAAACCACAGTGAAGCAAAAACTGAATTAGAAAAAATCAATAATAGATAGAGGTGACTATATGCAAAACAATATAAAGAAAAACACTAATGAAGTATCACAAGAAATAGAAAGAGTAGTTTTAGTTGCAGTTAGTGAAAAAGGAAATACTGAAAGAACGATGGAGTCTGTTGATGAACTTGAAGAACTTGCAAAAACAGCCGGTGCAATTACTGTGGATAAAATTATTCAAAACCGTGAATCGGTTCATCCAGGAACTTATGTAGGTAAAGGAAAAATCGAAGAAATCAAAGATGCATTGTTTGTGACAAAGGCTCATGGAATTATTACGGATGATGAGCTTAGTCCAGCCCAAATCAAAAATTTAGAAAAAGAACTAGACTGTAAAGTTATAGATAGGTCTTTACTGATCCTTGATATTTTTGCAAAACACGCTCATACAGCTGAAGGATTTTTGCAAGTTGAATTAGCACAACTTAATTATAGGGTTTCGAGATTACAAGGACTTGGCACGAGTATGTCAAGACTTGGAGGCGGAATTGGAACAAGAGGTCCTGGTGAGAAAAAGTTAGAAACGGATAGACGTTATATTAGAAATCGTATATCAACTATTAAAAATGAACTTAAGGATGTTAAGAAGCATCGTGACATGTTAAGGGATAATAGACGTAAGCAAAATAAACCAATTATAGCAATTGCAGGATATACAAATGCGGGAAAATCAACCCTCCTTAACGCGCTTACAGATGCGAATGTATTAGAAGAAAATCAATTATTTGCAACGCTTGATCCAACGACTAGAGTTTTCACATTACCAGAAGGTAAAGAGATTTTCATGACAGATACAGTTGGATTTATTCATAAACTACCACATCATCTAATTGAAGCTTTTCAGTCTACGCTTGAAGAAGTTGCATATGCTGATATTATTATTCATGTAGTTGATGCATCAAACCCTTCTTATGCTAAACATATATCTGTTGTATACGAAACTTTAGAAAAGTTAAATGCAAGCAGTATTCCTGTGATTACAGTGTTTAATAAAATGGATAAAGTAAGTGATAAAGGGTTAGAATTAGAAGATTCAAAAGCCTTTGAAGTTTGTTCTATTTCAGCTAAAGAAAAGACAGGACTTGAAAAACTTAAGGAAATAATTGAGACAAAACTAAGAGATGGGCAACAACATATTAAGGTTTTGATTCCTTATGATAAAGGACATATAGTTCAAAATATTAGAACTTATGGACAATTGTTAGAAGAACGTTTTGAAGCAGATGGCGTTTATGTAGAAGCTTATCTTGAAGAGGCATTGATAAAGAAATACGAAATATAATAATTACATGTCATAGTTGCATATAAATATATGTGCGTTTTGTATATATATTTATATGCATTATATATATTAAGTTACTTAATGGAGGATGCAAATGAGCTACGCAGATGAAGTTTTTAAAGATATGTGTAAGAATATTATAGATAGTGGTTTTTCTAGTGAAGGAACAATTGTAAGACCAAAATGGTCTGATGGTGAAATGGCTCATACAATCAAACAATTTGCTGTTGTTAATAGATATGATCTTAGTAAAGAATTTCCGATTCTTACATTAAGACCAACACCATTTAAAAGTGCAATAGATGAAATATTATGGATATGGCAAAGAAAATCTAATAATATTAATGATCTTAAATCCAAAATATGGGATGCGTGGGCTGACGTGGATGGTAGTATAGGAAAAGCCTATGGTTATCAACTAGGCGTTAAACACAAATATAAGGAAGGCATATTTGATCAAGTTGATAAAGTTTTATTTGATCTTAAAAACCAGCCTTATAGTAGAAGAATTATGACTAATATATATGTGCACCAAGATTTAGATGAGATGAATCTTTATCCATGTGCATATTCTATGACTTTTAATGTAACAGGTAATAAGTTAAATGCTATTTTAAATCAAAGAAGTAATGATATATTAGTTGCAAACTCATGGAATGTAGTTCAGTATGCAGTGTTACTTCATATGATTGCAATGGTATCTGACTTTGAAGTTGGTGAATTAGTTCATGTTATAGCAGATGCACATATTTATGATCGCCATGTTCCCCTTGTTAAAGAACTTATTGCAAGGGAATCTTATCCTGCACCAAAGTTTAGAATCAAGAGAAAAGTTGTTGATTTTTATGATTTTAAGGTAGAAGATTTTGAATTGATAGACTATGAGAAGAACGCTCAAATCAAAAACATACCTGTTGCCGTATAGAGTTAACGGTGGTATTTAAAATAATTGTAGATTTAAAATTAACAGTAGATATTAGAATTAAATATAAAAATAAAATAAAATAAAATAAA
>JAOZKH010000221.1:0-779 GCA_029935405.1 Vallitaleaceae bacterium
TCCTGTACAAATACGCTTGCTCCCTTTTTTAACGGATAAAATCCCTCTGACAATACCTCGTCTTTGTCCCAAGTATCACCGATATAATATCTAATGCCATCATCTTCAATCTTCATTTCTAAATAATGAGATGTAATAATATGTTCTAATCTTCTTGATTCATTATCATAAATGTAAAGCCTATGGGAATATGGGGTTTCAATTGATGAAAGAACGTAATCATATTCTTCATATTCTTCAAAAGAATTACCTTCAATTTTAGTAATGCCAAAATATCCCGGACCATCAAAACCAATATCATATATAACGTATTCATTATATTCCATCAATCCAAAAGGAAAGATTTCATAGTCTATGACCACCATCTTTTGTTCATCAACATTATATTTCACGATATATGCCCCAGCGATATAAACAACATCACCTTGATTTGTGACTATCCCATCAACACCATAGTAATGGTCTATTTGTTTTAGTGAATGAAGATCAACACAGACAATTTCATGACTTTCAGAAGAAATCAGTATTCCGAAATCTGTATTTTCAGTTTTTCCTGCTTTTATAATTAAATTATTATAATCATCTAATTCAAACTCTTGAAGATTTCGTGCATTAACTTTCAATGACTCTAAATCAATGACTTCCAACTCTTTATTCTCCATAATTAGAACTGCAAGGCTACCATTTAATGCAAGTCCATTGCATAATCCTTCATCAATCACATTGAGCTCTTTATTCTCAAAATCATAAAAATAAGCTTTTGAATTATTGTCATAACC
>JAOZKH010000221.1:789-3139 GCA_029935405.1 Vallitaleaceae bacterium
CGTTAAATAAGACGCCTCTTTCGCTAACGTCATAATCTCTAACGCCTATACTTGATATGAGTTGGGTTCCTGATTGGTCAACTTGATATAACAAATGTTGGTCATATTCTTTAACAATGTTAATGACTCCATCCGCTATTGTAATATATTTGTTCTCTATCGCTTTTATTTCACCTTCAACAGTATCAATAGTTATGAATTTTTCATACCTAATGTTTAAAAAATCGTATTCCGAGTATTCATCATCATAATAATATTCTTCAAAATTCAAGTAAAATTTATCATCATATTGCAAATGCTTATAGCTAGTTTTAATAAAAGGATATTCTATAAAGAAATCTTTCAATTCAAAATCATAGTAGTAAGTGTCCCCTGAAAGATCATATCCGTATTTACCATTAGACTTATCATAGTGTAGCGAATCTGGAGCTTCAACGATTTCCATTACACCAGATTCTTTATTGGTAATAAATAATTTATTCTCAATAGCAAAAACCAATGCTTCCTCAAATTCTTTTAATATGTATTCGAGATTCCCATCTCTTAGGTTTATCTCTTCGTCACACTCTTTTTCGATATTCTCCAAATTAAAAAATCTTTTCACATCACCACTTTTATTTACCTTTGTTATAATCTTTGTAACTCTGTCTATATAGAGTACCGAACCGTCAATACCCTCTATTACAGTATTCCAAAAGATATTCTGACCTATAAGGCTTTTGGTGAATCCAGTTTCATAAGTAGGATCAAATTTTTCATTTAATGGTTGAACTGCTTCAATTGTATAATTATTATTGTCAAACCATATTAAATGATCTGCAACTTGTATAACGCTGTCAAGTCCTGTTACTTCATTTTTATTTTCAGTATAAATCTGAACTTGATAATTGTTGTTTGATGACTTAACTATTATATCCTGACCTTTATAAAAATTAACTCCTGTATAGTTATTTTCTAAAAAATCAGTTAATTCACTTTTCATGCAATCTATATAGATTTTATTATTATCAATTATTGACACAAGCGGATATAAAAATTGACTGCTACTGTCAATGTCAAAGCTATATAAGTTTGGGCCATCCGATAAATAAACTTGATACATTAACTTCCCATCAGGATCATTGTTTAATGTTATCTGTTTAAGGGTATAAGTCACAGGTACCTTGTATGATTGCAAAAGATCAAAATCATAATTGTACATATTAAGGGTATTCATACTTTTATCCTTGCCTTTATCTTGCATATGCACAAAAAGCAGATTATTTGATAATTCCACATTAAGTACTTGTTCACTCCATGTTTTTGAAGCCACCTTTTCAGTTTTTTCTCCTGTTGATTTCTCACTTTTTGAATAAGCGCTCAGAAAATAATAAGAGCTATCCAAAGCATATTCATCTAATATAGTCTCATTTTCATTACAAGCCATTATGTAATAATGACTTTCGTCTTTAGGTATAAAATACATTTGATTGTAATCATCATAGAAAAATTTATCTTCCGATACAACTGAGCCTTCTGATGAAAATGTCCTTAAGCTCACGCCCTCTTCAGTCTCATATAATATGAATATCCTACCTTCATAAGCTGCAGATACATCAATTACTGTCCCTGGCACATCTAATTCATGTGTGCTTCCAACAATATTATAATCACAATAAACGAGATAACATCTACCATCTTCAAGCACTACAACTTCATAATCGCCATTAAATACAGGGTCATCGTTCTGTCCAACCTTTGCTCTTAACTCTCTATGGATTTCAGTATATAAGATTTTACTCTCCTCAGGAATATGAGCATCTTTGAAAAACAAGTCTGATGGTTCTACATAAGCTTCATCCATACCAGGTACAATTCTAGTTAAATAACCAACATAGGAATTAATCTCTTGTTCCTCACTCTTCTCCAAATCCGGAGCAATCCTTAAATCTTCAACTTCACTTTGTTCCGCTTTATCACTCTTAATAGAATCTTCCTTGACTTGTATTTGTTCCTCTAAATTTATTTCATTTTGATTTGTACATCCGGTCACCACTAGACTTAAGAATAAAATAATACTTACATATATAACTTTCATCTCATTTTCTCTCAATCTTCTTTCAAATTACGATTAACTTATAAGTAACAACTTATTACAAAAATCAATACATTTATATACATTCTATCACAACTACTTTTCCACGCAATAATCAAAGATTATGCAGTTTTCAAATTACTTTTGTTAGAAAAACACTAATATACTGTTAAAAATAAGGCTTCTAAAATAAAATACAATTTCAATTTGTCAACGCGATGTAACTATTCAATACCTTCGTAAGATCTGTCGTTTGTGAAGTATTGTTTTATGTTT
>JAOZKH010000222.1 GCA_029935405.1 Vallitaleaceae bacterium
ACTATATGTAGTACTCGGTTGAAGCCTCCAAGCATACATATAGTGGTGGAAAGTTTAACCATGTATTTTTTGCACCTTAATCATAGATTTAAATTTTTAATAGTAAGTTTGACTTGCACGTCGATTTGTACTATAAAACATTACATCTCCAATTTTTAAGTCAAATCCTAGTTGTGAAGTATTATAACCTTCATGAATCCATCCATTTCCGTATTCCATATGAATAACTAGCGTACTTAAATAGTTATCAAGGAGTTTTACTGCATCATAATCTTTTCTATTATTTCTATATATTTCCTTTTGTTCTTCTGTAAGTGAAACATCATTATAGGTTCTAATATTAAAGTTTACAATTATATAACCATCCTGTAAAAACGGCTCATTATTTAAATCTAGCTTATTATACTCACTTAGATTTGTTCCTGTAGGGACTGCATAGGTCATATTCGGAAGATAGAACTTTCCTTGCCAGTATTGTACAGACTCGGTCTTAATACTTCTACTAATCGAATCATCTTTGTCTAATATATTTCCAACAAAGCTTCTATCTTTATCTGTTAATAATATACTCACATCATGTTGCTTGAGTTTTCCAAATTCACTAACATATAGATCAACTGGAATTCGCGTGCTCATGTCAGGATTACCTGCTACCTTTTTTACATACTCAAAACTTGGTTTTATGCTGATAATATCATTATCATTCATTAAATCTCCGTTTGTTTCAACAAAAAACTCGATGGGATAACCTAACATAACTCCATCATAAACCTTCGTTTCACCAGCTTTAGTTGCTTTGCCAGCTTCATTTGTTTCACCTACTTCATCTGTTTCATTATCCTCATCTATATATGTTTTTCCTGGCATTAACGGTAGAACATCATTAGCTGTAAGAAAATTAATACGTGAATTATTGTTAACTATCTCCTTCTCATTATCAGGCGTTGTTCCAATAGACATAACATGTTTTGTAGCTGTAGCCTCATCTTCTATAAATTTATTATTCCAAAAATCATCTAAACAATCTGTAACTGTAAGTTTATTTATTTTTCCACTAATATTATACTCTATAGCTTCTACTGCTTTATAAGCAATAGTACTAAGATTAGCATTATAATCATATTCATTATCATTAATATCTGGAATATTATTGGCTATTGTTCTAAAGAGGATATGTCCATCTTCCTCATCTACCCAAGATGGAACAAAAAAAGTGTTTTCTAAACTATTAAAATTTCCCCAAGTGTTCTTTGGCAAAAACAAATCATCATATCCATTTCCCACATATACATCAAAAGGGAATTTCACTTGTTTTACCTGAGTATATAAATCGTAATCTCTTGTTCCATATCCGCTAATTGCAAGATGCGTTCCTACAGTAGGATAATCTATATGAAAAGTTTCCTCAACAACTAATTGTAGTTGATCTTCCTCTATATTCATCTGTTGTGTTTGTCTGCTTATATCATTAAGTTCAGGATAACAAACGACAGGAGTATGCACGATAACATCATTTAAATCTGTTAATGCCATTGAATAAGACGTTTCTGAACCTGTATTTTCTACTACATAATAACTTATTGTTCCTGAAGAAGTTTTAACTCCATTTGTTATTGTGTTTGCAATCGTTAAATCCTTTTGGTATAAATCATCTAAGTTATTTAGTGGTGCATCTGGAATTAATGAAGGTGTTGGAGTTGCAGTTTCATACCATGCACCGTCCATAAGTGTTGTTCCATTAATTGCTAGTGAATCATTTCTTACTTGTACTTCGCCAACTCCTGCTTCTGCATTTGATTGAAGATTTTGATTTGGTACTGGATCATAGTTTAAATTGCTATGACTTTTACCTATGTTTTGTGTGCCAGCATCTACGGAGTGCGTTGTTCCACTTATTGGTACAATGTAATGATTAGCAACTACTGTATCACGTGTCATGTTAACTATTGGTGCTACAACTGTACTATTAAGTGTTATTGCCCCACCTGGTAGTGCAGCATTTGTTATATCTGCTTTATCTAATGAATAAACCGCTAATTCATCTATCATATGAAAACTATAGTTACGTACAACATCATATGTTTTTGTAACTGTTTCTATTTTTGAATCCCACCCAGCAGTTGTTTCTCCTGGATCATCATAATCACCATCAAGGTTAAGGTCTATTTTTACATCATCAAGGTCCCATCGCCATAATCTATATCTCTTTGTCACTGTTACCTTATATGTAATAGAACCATCTACATGATTATAGGTTTCATTATGTACATATTCACTTGCTTGTACATTTGCATACAGGTCTTCACTTGTAGGTATTCCCTTTGTAACATCAAAGCTTTCTGTGCCTCTGTTATCTGCCGCAATTCGTGTTGTTGAAAGTGCTACGACTGCTGTTCCTGTGTTATTCGTTGGTGTAGTTGTTTCTGTAACCCATCCTTCTACAATAGCATCATTTTTTGAGCGTAAGTTTACTGTTATATACCAATCTTCTTTTACTCCGTTATGATCAGAATCCCATTCATGCATAAACTTGATAACGCCTTTTCCTGTTGAAGATACAGGTACTATTACTATTGCATTATCTAACCATATTTGTGGATCTACTGTATCATCAAAACGTGCTTCATATTCTGTTTCTAAAAAGTAAAATATCTCTTTTTTATAAAACTCTTTATCTTCAGGAGTTGGCATATATTGAATTATTTTTGTTTTGTTATCTGTATTTTCTTGCCACTCATATGTATTTATAACTGCTGATCCACTATGATCATCTGGATACATTGGATTATTTACCAAATATCCATCTGGATTTTTACCTAAATATCTATACTCTCCTGCATCACTATTATAATCATTAGCTGATCCATCTGGTTCTAATATTGATGCTAAATTACTTGGGTATGTTCCACTATTATCTAATAAAAGTACTTTATAATTATTCCATATATCTATATCAAATGCTTCTACAGGAAAAACCCAGTCTGGTCTTTGCATTGATATTTCATCATATGCTGTTTGCATGTCTGCTGGCTCACCTGCACCATATATTATTGTTCCAGGTATATATGTGATTATCAATGAACATATGAGAATAATTGTTATTATTTTTTTCTTCAT
>JAOZKH010000223.1 GCA_029935405.1 Vallitaleaceae bacterium
ATAGATGGTAGAGTAGTTTTTGATAATGTTTCATTAACTCTTAATGAGACAGATATTTTGAAAAATATTTCATTTACTGTAGAACCTAATAAAACCCTAGCAATCATGGGTGCAACAGGATCAGGTAAAAGTTCAATTATCAGTGTTTTAACCAGATTTTATGATCATACAGAAGGACATATTAAAATAGATGGTGACAACATTGGAGACTACGATTTACATAATTTAAGAAGTCACATTTCAGTGGTTATGCAGGATGTATTTTTATTTAGCGATACCATTGAAGAAAATATTTTGTTCGGAGTGAAAGAAGCTACTACACACGATATCATGATAGATAAATCCATGGCGGCTCAAGCCCACGACTTTATAGATCGTATGGATGATAATTATCAAACTGTTATCGGTGAAAAAGGATTAGGTCTTTCAGGCGGACAAAAGCAGAGAATTTCCATTGCGCGTGCATTAACCAAAAAAGCAAATATTTTGATATTTGATGATTCAACATCTGCACTTGATATGGAAACAGAATTTAGAATACAACACGAGATTGAAAAACTTGAGAACATGACAAAAATAATAATTGCCCATAGAATCTCAGCTGTAAAAAAAGCTGATGAGATTATCATTCTTGATAATGGTGAAATTGTAGAACGTGGCTCACATCAAGAGCTTATCGCCTTAAAAGCACGCTACTATGAAACATATCAAGAACAATATGAAGGATTCATGGCAGGCTAGGAGGTTGGTTATGCCAATTAATAACTTTAAAGAAGATGAACAATCTAAACAAGTACTAAAGATAGTAACGATTAATAGATTGTTTGCATATATGAAAAAATACACAAAAGAAATATTGATCGTACTTGGCTTAATGTTTGTGATTATAGCTGTTAGTACCATTAATCCATTACTTATGATGACAGCAATTGATACTTATGTTGAGGAAGGTAATGTTAATGGACTGTTTCTTATGGCAGGGATTGCAGTACTAATTAATATTGTCGGTGCAGTTTGTATCCGTTATAGAATCAAAATAATGGGGCATGTATCAAACAAAGTACTAATGGAAATAAGACAGGAATTATATGAACATATTCAGAAATTAAGCTTTAATTTTTTTGATAATCGTCCGGTAGGTAAAATTCTTGCCAGAGTAATAGGTGATGTAAACTCCTTAAAGAATATTTTGACAAGTTCAGTTATTACCTTGATTCCGGATTTTGTATCAGTCATAGTGGTTCTTGTAATCATGATGATATTAAACTTTAGACTTGCACTTGCAGCGCTATCTATGTTGCCTTTATTAATATTTGGTATGTATTTCATTGAGGTGCGGGCACATAAGAGATGGCAAAAATTTAGAAAGAAAAGTTCTAATTTAAATGCATTTACACATGAGGATTTTTCAGGAATAAAGGTAGTACAAAGCTTTACAGCTGAAGCTCAAACAAGTAAAACATTTGCTAAGTTGCTTCGTGATCTTAATAAAAGTTTTATGAGCGCAATCAGACTTAATGACCTGTTTTGGCCAATGGTTGAGTTGTCATGGGGTATAGGCGTTGTTTTAGTATTTTTCATCGGGGTAAGATTATTAGATACAGGAAGTATTACCGTTGGTTTACTTGTTGCATTTATATCTTACATATCAATGTTTTGGAATCCGATTATGAATCTTAGTAATTTTTATAATCAGTTAATTACTAATCTAGCTGGTGCTGAGAGGATATTTGAGATTTTAGATATTGAACCTGATATATCTGATGAATCAGAAGCTAGAGAAATGCCGCCAATAAAAGGTGATGTAAGATTTAATAAAGTTACATTCTCCTATGATGGTAAAGTAGAAGTGCTTAAAGATTTATCCTTCCATATTAAAGAAGGTGAAACGATTGCACTTGTTGGTCCTACAGGAGCAGGTAAAACAACAATCGTTAACTTAATTAGTCGTTTTTATGATATTAACGAAGGTGTGATTATGATTGATAATTATAATATTAAAGGAGTCTCCATTGAAAGCTTGCGTGGTCAAATGGGAATTATGACTCAAGATACATTTCTGTTTTCAGGAACTATTGCAGATAATATCCGTTATGGAAAGTTAAATGCAACAGATGAAGAGATAATAGCAGCTGCTAAAGCCGTTCATGCTCATGAATTTATTATGGGATTTGAAGATGGATATAAAACTAAGATTAACGAACGCGGATCAAAATTATCAGTTGGTCAGCGTCAATTAATCGCATTTGCTAGAACAATGATTGCAAAGCCAAGTATCTTAATGCTTGATGAAGCAACATCAAGCATAGATACTCGCACAGAAAGACTGGTTCAACAAGGAATAGAATCCTTACTTGAAAACAGAACATCTTTTGTAATCGCCCATAGATTATCTACTATCCAAAAAGCAGATCGAATTATGGTTGTAGATAAACAAGGCATCACAGAATCTGGTAGTCACGATGAATTAATGAATAGAAAAGGCCATTACTACGATCTATACATGGCTCAGTTTAAAACTGCTGATGAAATAATTGAAAATTTGCAAGTGACAGGCACGTAAGTCTATTAATGCAGTCATGGATAAACTTTTTGGAAGAAGTGAATTTAAAGGAAATGGCCCGTCGGACCCATTTTTGTAGTATGTGGAATACGAGACATAAAGAAAACATCTTGACAATGCTACTAACTAGTAGTATTCTGTATTTATGAAAAAAAAAATGAATTATGGTGATTTGAATTCTTTGAACTTAAGAGTGTTGATTACACTTAGCAGAACAACACAAAAAGTACATAAACGGTCAGGACAAATTTTTAAAGAAGGAGGTCATACAACTGCTCAATTTTCAGTACTAGAAGCACTGTATCACAAAGGGCCATTAAGTGTTGGTCAAATTATTGAATTAATCTTATCTACAGCAGGTAATATGACTGTAGTCATCAACAATCTGAAAAAAGAAGGACTGATCAAACGATATCCTAATCCTGAAGATAAGAGGTCTTACATCATTGAAATTACTGAAAGTGGTAAGACAAGTATACAAAGTATTTTTCCAAAACATTTAGACGATCTTGAAAAAAACTTCAGCAACTTAACGGAAGATGAGAAAAACG
>JAOZKH010000224.1 GCA_029935405.1 Vallitaleaceae bacterium
TAGAGTATAATAGATAACTGTAATAGTTTGATTGGTTTTGGTTTGTTGCGACTATTTTTAGTGATATAAGTCAAATGTTTATTTGGCCCAGTGGCTCAATTGGTTAGAGCGCCGGCCTGTCACGCCGGAGGTCGTCGGTTCGAGTCCGATCTGGGTCGTAAGTATATTATCCCTAGAGTATTTTAATAAATCTAGGAATATTGCGATTATGAACGTAAATAGTATAAAAAAACTAAATTATATTAATACATTCCCAGGGCGCATAGCTCAGCTGGGAGAGCACCTGCCTTACAAGCAGGGGGTCACAGGTTCGAGCCCTGTTGCGCCCACTTTGTTCCTAATTATAGGAGAAAAAAATATTATTAGTATAAGCCGACGTGGCTCAATTGGCAGAGCAGCTGACTTGTAATCAGCAGGTTATCGGTTCGAGTCCGATCGTCGGCTTTTATAAATTAATTATAAACATTATGGAGGGGTTCCCGAGTGGCCAAAGGGGGCAGACTGTAAATCTGTTGTCTACGACTTCGAAGGTTCGAATCCTTCTCCCTCCATTCATAAAAATCTTGATATGTTTTATGAATACAATTGTATAATAAAAATTAACGCGGAGTGGAGCAGTCTGGAAGCTCGTCGGGCTCATAACCCGAAGGTCAGAGGTTCAAATCCTCTCTCCGCAACTCTAAAATATGGTATTGTAGTTGAAGTTACTAATAATCACTATATACTATGATTTGCCCAGATAGCTCAGTCGGTAGAGCAGAGGACTGAAAATCCTCGTGTCGGTGGTTCGATTCCGCCTCTGGGCATTTGTGGGGCACTAGCTCAGTTGGCTAGAGCACTAGACTTTTAATCTAGGTGTCCCGGGTTCGAGCCCCGGGTGCCTCATTTAAAAAAACATTGGTAATCCAATGTTTTTTTTGTTGATTTTTTTAGAGATTTTTATAATTAATTTATGGTTAAGGTGTCAAAACTAAGTTTCTCTAATTCAACTATGTAGTTTTGACACTTTAACCATTTACTGAATAATATATATTATTATAGGTCTTCTTCTTTGATTTCTGACGAAAATCCCTTGATATACTTACGATTTAAAAGCTTATCGTTCTTTCGGTATTCTTTTGATTTGAATATTATATCAAAATCATAACCAGTTGGATACAATTGTTCTGATTTAATTAATAATTTTAATTTTCGCTTATGAATATAGATTTTTCTTTTGTTGATATATACACCAACTTCTTGTTTGTGATTGGTTGCTTCAAATACAATTCCTTTTGTTTTTAAAGTTTTTGCAAAAACCTGGTCACCAATATGATAATCATAATCATTTATATCTTCGTTTGGATTATTGGTTTGAGATTGTGAAGTGTTAACATGCGTATTAATGAATTTTTTAGGCTTTTTAGCTTTTGAGTTCTTTAGGACATAAGTGTTTTTGAAAAGCTCAAGATTTGAATAATCCTTAACTTCATTATAGGTTACTTGGTGAGCATGATTGATAATTGATGGATCTAAGCCAAGTCTAAGCGCAATAATAAAAGCATTTGATTCACCTGCCTGACCGATGGTTAATTGATATGTAGGCTTTAATGAATCAACATCAAAGTGCATTTTGCCATTGATAAAACCCTTTGATTCTTTAGCATATTCTTTGACTTTGCCATAATGACTAGTTGCAATAATTGTGCTACCTTTATGATATAGCGTATCAAGAAGTGCAATTGCAAGACCTTCACCTTCAGTCGGATCTGTTCCTGAACCTATTTCATCAAGAACTACTAATGTGTATTTATTAGCAAGATTAACAATATTAATTATTTTCTTGATATGTGAAGAAAAAGTACTTAATGATTGTTCAATACTTTGACCATCACCTATATCAGCAAGTATATTTCCATATATTGCAAAGTTACTGCTTGGATCACATGGTACGTGTAGTCCAGTCTGTACCATAGCAGTAAATAATGCAATTGTTTTAAGAGCAACAGTTTTGCCACCTGTATTAGGTCCGGTTATTACAAGAGCATGGTAATCAGTACCAATTTCAAAATCCAATGGAACTGCTTCATCACCTAATAATGGATGACGTCCATTATTGATTTTTATATATTGATCGGTATTAATTTTTACAGCATTGGCATCGATTGACTTTGCATATTTTGCTTTAGCAAAAATAACATCATACGTGATAAAGGTTTCAAGTGTTACAGAAAATTCATGTTCTTTCTCAAGTACCAACGATGAAAGATATGAAAGAATTTGATATATTTCATTGGCTTCATCAATTTTCAACTGATTGAGTTCTTCTTGATATTTGTTTACAGCAGTTGGTTCGATAAAAAATGTTGAACCAGTAGATGATTTATCAATAACAACTCCAGGGATTTCATGTTTGTAACTAGCTTTAACCTGTAATACATATCGATTATTTTTAATTGTAACGCTTGAATCTTGTAGGTATTTTTTGATTGTTGTAGATTTTGTCATACTATCAAGTTTTGCTTTGATTCTGCTCTCAATAATATAAACTTGTTTTCGGATTTTTGCTAAAGTATTGCTTGCCTTGTCATCAACGCGGTTGTTATAAATACAACGGTTAATTTCCTCTTTAATATCACTTAACTCAAACATGCTGTAAACATATTGACTAATTGTAGGTGCAATGTGGTGATATTCTTTCATAAAAGACTTGAATTTTTTGGTGTTAATAAGCACATGTTTGATTTTCTCTAGCTCATCTGGTTGTAAAACCATTTCCTTTGTTAATTTATCAAGAAGTGATGGTATTCCGTTTAATCCAAGTAAGGGAATTGAAGTTGAGTTTTTAAGGATGTCAGTAGCTTCTGTTGTTTCATCTTGTAGACTCAAAATTCTCATGTAGTCAGTACTAGGCATTAGATTTTCTATATGGTATTGAGCTTCAGTTGTTAAAGCGAAGTGTTTGATTTTTTTGATTATTAATTCAAATTCAATTATTTGTAATGTTTCAATATTCATTGTTTCCTCCAATGGTCATTAAGTAGTGAGCATCTATTTGTCAAACCAATATAATAGAACAAAAATAACATAGAAAAACCCATAGACAGAGTCTATGAGTCTAGAAAT
>JAOZKH010000225.1 GCA_029935405.1 Vallitaleaceae bacterium
ATAACTGTAATAGTTTGATTGGTTTTGGTTTGTTGCGATTATATAAGTTATAATGTGATTAACAAGTGAGTTATATTTTTGAAAAAAAGATATAACTTTTCCTTGCTATTATATATAAATTATAATGATTTTTATGAGTAGCATTGATATAGGGGCATAGTTCAGTTGGTAGAACGTCGGTCTCCAAAACCGGATGTCGTGGGTTCAAATCCTACTGCCCCTGTTGTAAGATATTTTACATAATAGTGACGTAGACAAGGTCCACGTATAGTGGCCCAGTGGCTCAATTGGTTAGAGCGCCGGCCTGTCACGCCGGAGGTCGTCGGTTCGAGTCCGATCTGGGTCGTAAGCAATTCATCAACTGGGTGTAGCTCAGTTTGGTAGAGCGCTTGACTGGGGGTCAAGAGGCCGCAGGTTCAAGTCCTGTCATCCAGAGGTTATCAAGTGTTAATAGTATATCCCAGGGCGCATAGCTCAGCTGGGAGAGCACCTGCCTTACAAGCAGGGGGTCACAGGTTCGAGCCCTGTTGCGCCCATTTTATTTGCACAAAAACTTGATATAAATAATTAATTTAATAATTATGGCGATGTAGCTCAGATGGCTAGAGCATACGGTTCATACCCGTAGTGTCGCTGGTTCGATTCCAGTCATCGCTACTAAAAAACAACAATTTATATTGTTGTTTTTTTTGTGATTCTTTTTTTGATTATTAGGGAAGTGTGGCTTTGAATTTTTATGATTAAAAAGAAATATAGTACTTGCTTAGTGAATTAAAACAGTGTATCATATAGACAAACTTCTATATAAGGTGGTGAAGCAATGAAAGAGGATTGTACGTTATTTTTTAAAGCTATATCAGATGATACAAGAGTTAAAATCATGGATATTTTGAAAGAAGGTAGTATGTCTGTTACAGAGATTTGTACATATTTTGAAATGAAACAACCTTCCATATCCCATCATCTAGGAATTCTTAAAGTTGCAGGCATTATCCACGGTAAAAAATATGGTAAAGAAATTCAATATTCTTTGAATGAAAAGTACGTATGTAAATGTTGTGACTCTTTCATATCAAGGTTTAAAAAATAGTAATTATATAGGCGGCTGAAAAGGCTGCTTGATTTAAAAAGAATATATAGACGAATTTCAATATGTCTATGTAAGGAGATAACTATGGATTATAATTCAAAAATTAATATTATGAAACAACATACTTCATTATTTCTAGAAGGTCAATTTGGACTTGAGAAAGAGAATTTAAGAGTAACAAATAAAGGCATGTTGTCAGAAACTACGCATCCTCTAGATCCATCAGATGGTTATACAGAGCAGATTATTAAGGATTTTGCGGAAAGTCAACTAGAGCTTGTAACAAAACCACACGAATCTATTGAAGATGCTTTTGCAGAATTAATGGAACTACAAGACTTTATGACAAAGGATAAAAAAGTGAAATTGTGGCCATTTTCTATGCCTTGTCGAATTGAAGACGAGGAATCCATTGTTATTGCAAAGTATGATGAATCAACAAAAGAAGGTTTTGAAGCTTCGACTTATCGCAAGGAATTAGCAAAAAAACACGGTAAAAAAATGCAACTGATATCAGGCATACATTATAACTTTTCTTTTTCAGATAGATTAGTTAACAAGCTCGCTATGGATAGGAATACATTGTATTTTCATGTGGCAAGAAATTTAATTAGAAATCAGTGGTTGTTCACTTATCTATTTGGTGCATCGCCTAATGTTGACCGTACGTACAAAGAAGATGTGGTTAATTCATTACTCAAAATAGAAAATTGTTGTGACTGCTGTGATAGAGCTCATACTTATTATGAAGAATATGCAACGTCACTAAGAATGAGTCGATATGGTTACCATAGTGGCAATCAAAAAGATTTGCATGTATCCTATGATAACTTAGGCAGTTACATTGAATCTATTGCTAAAGGAATCGATTCAAAGTTATTGGAAAAAGAGAGTGAATATTATGCTCCAATTAGATTTAAGCAGTCAAAATATAATAAAAGCTCAATGCTTCAGGGATTAGATCAAATGGGCGTTGAATATATTGAACTAAGAATGTTTGATTTGAATCCTTATGAACATTACGGCATGAATATGAATATGCTCTATTTTACACATATGATGATTATATATGCATTGTTGAGTGATAGTCCAAAATTATCAACATCAGAAATGGATAGACACTATGAAAATAATCAAAGAGCAGCAATATTTGGTCGTATGAAATCAACGAAATTTAAGACAGAAGAAGGAACCACACTTCTTAAGGATATTGGAGAAACTACGATTAATGAAATAATGGCTCTTGCGATTATTTTGGATGATGGGAATATGAATGGACCTTATGTAAATAGTGTTGCAGATGCTAAAGAGAAACTAAAGAATCCGGAGAAATTAGTGTCTGCAAAGATAATGAACGAAATTCTATCGGAGAACAAAAGCTTTTATTATATGGGTGTCAAAAGAATTATACGACACAAGAAATTAGAGTTTAAGGAGATTACGGTATGACTAATGAAGCAAATAGATATTCAGACTTAGAATTATCAACACAAATACTAATCAAAGAAGCTACTCGTAGAAATATAAATGTAGAAATTATTGATGTCATGAGTAACATGATACGTCTTTTTGCAGGTGATAAAAGAGAAGTTGTGATGCAAGCGACTAGAACGTCTAAAGATACATATATTGCGCCACTTATTATGGAAAACAAATATGTTACTAAAATAATGTTGAGTGAGAATAATATAAATACACCAAGAGGCTATCGTATTACGAAACACTCACAAGGTGTAGATCTTTTTGATGAAATTAAATCTAAGGCAATGGTTGTGAAACCACTATCAACTAATTTTGGTAAAGGTATTACCATTCTTGGTAAAGAATTTTGTCGTGAGACATTTATTGAAGCGATTAATTTTGCCCTATCGTATGATGAAGTTATTTTGATAGAGGAATATATAGAAGGTAAGGAATATCGGATTCTTGTTATTGATGATCAAGTGATTGGAGTTCTTTATAGAGTGCCGGCTAATGTCACAGGCGATGGTAAATCGACTATCAAGGAGCTTG
>JAOZKH010000069.1:0-2401 GCA_029935405.1 Vallitaleaceae bacterium
AACTATAAGTAAAACAGAGGTAGGAATATGTCTAAGAAATTAGTATTAGCTGAGAAACCATCGGTTGCACGTGATATTTCACGTGTGCTGGGTTGTCAGAATAAAAATAATGGATATTATGAAGGAAAAGACTATATCGTTACATGGGCACTAGGACATCTAGTGTCTTTAGCGCCTCCAGAAAAATATAAACAGGAATTAAGTGAATGGAAATTAGAAACTCTTCCTATGCTTCCAAATCCTTTTAAACTAGAGATTTTGAAATCTACATCTAAACAATATTTTCAAGTAAAAAAACTGTTAGATAGACAAGATGTTAAAGAAATAATTATTGCAACTGATGCAGGTCGCGAAGGAGAATTGGTTGCAAGATGGATTCTTGAATATGCGCGTAGCAAGAAACCTACAAAGAGGCTTTGGATTTCATCAGTAACTGATAAAGCGATTAGAAATGGATTTAATAACCTTGTTGATGGTAACAAACATAAAAATTTATATTTTGCTGCTAGAGCAAGAGCAAAAGCAGATTGGATTGTGGGAATTAACGGCACAAGAGCTTTAACATGTAAGTATAATGCGAGCCTATCAATGGGTAGGGTTCAAACACCAGCGGTTGGATTAATTGCAAGAAGAGATCAAGATATTAAAGGTTTTGTAAGTCAAACTTATTATGAACTTTTAGGAGAAGCTCTTAGCATCAAATTAAAATGGTATTCTAAAGATAATAGTCAGAAAATTACTACAAAAGAATTTGCTGAAAAACTTAAGAAAAAACTAATAGGGGAAGCGACTATTAGTAATTGCCATGTAAAAACTAAGAAGGTATATGCAAAAGGATTGTACGACTTAACAGAACTTCAAAGAGATGCAAATAAAGCCTATGGATTTTCAGCTAAAGAAACTCTTAATACTATGCAAGGGTTATATGAAAAACATAAGGTGTTAACTTATCCAAGAACAGATTCTAAGTACTTGACTGCAGATATTGTAGATACATTAAAAGAACGTGTAAGAGCCTGTAGAAACAGTGGCGAAAAGGAAAGCGTTAGTTATATTTTAAGAAATGGTATTAAGTCCCATTCTTCTTATGTTGATAACAGCAAAGTAGGAGATCACCACGCGATTATTCCTACAGAGCAACAGCCAGATTACACGAGTTTTTCTTCTAAGGAACAGAAAATATATAATATGGTTATCAAACGTTTTTTAGGAGTATTGATGCCACCAAAAACTGTTAAAGAAGTTAGTTTAGAAGTTTTAATTGGCGGAGAAAAGTTAAAAGGTAAAGCTCAATTTGAGGAATTGCTTAGTAACAAAACGGGTAAATCAGTTGCTGAATTTGAGAGAATAAAAGTAGGAAATAAAGTGACGTTTAAGGGTTTGAAAATTGATCAACTTAAAACTAGTCCTCCTAAACATTTGTCAGAAGGGGATCTTCTGCATGAAATGGAAAAAGTAGGTCTTGGAACTGTAGCGACAAGGTCAGATATTATTGAAAAAATTATTAATAATCAATACGTTGATAATACGAATAATGTACTTAAACTTACAAAAACTGGGAAACAATTATTAGAGTTAGTACCTTCTAAAATACGAACAAGTGAACTTACGGCTAAATGGGAAAGAGACTTAGAGAAAATATCAAATGGGCAATTAAATGAAGTAGCATTTCTTAAAGAAATGACTGATTTTACTAAAGAAATCATTAGTGAAATTAAAAAGTCTGATAAAGTATTCAAACATGAAAACATATCCTCTGAAAGCTGTCCTGAATGTGGACAAAAACTGCTAATTACTAAAAATAAACATGGTAAACGATTAGTTTGTCCTGATAGAAATTGCGGCTATCGCAAAAATTTAAGTAAAGTTACAAATGCCAGATGCCCTCAATGTCATAAAAAATTAGATCTTGTAGGAGATGGAAATAAAAAAACTTTTGTATGTAAGTGTGGTTACAAAGAAAAACTAGAAGCCTTTAATAAACGTAAGGATAATAATAATAAGCAAATGTCTAAAAGAGAAGTACAGAAGTTTATGAATAAATCTCACAAAAAAGAGGAGTCGTTTAATAATCCATTTGCAAGTTTATTAGGTGATTTTGATAGAGATACAAAAAAATAAAGACGATTTAATAGTCACAAAATATTCACAATTCTTTAATAGCTTTTTAGTAGAGTTTTTATAGAATTTATATATTTAATTGTTATAGTATATACATACTTATATAACAGCTAGATATAATACCCCAAATAATTTAGAAATGATTATAAGTATACCCCTCTTGAATAGATTTTATCAGAATTTCGATAGATCCATATTCATCCTCTATAAATACTATACAAAGCAGGAGCAAGCCCAAGATGCTCCTGCTTTGTTGTTTGTAGAGAAATATGAGGCGATA
>JAOZKH010000069.1:2501-8886 GCA_029935405.1 Vallitaleaceae bacterium
AAAAAACAATGAATTTTTATCAAGTAAAAGATAAATAGGACCGATATTAATTATATAGTATGCGTATAGGTGGTTAAGTGATGAAAACAAACCGAGCTTTGACCTTACAACTTTATAATGGGACAAGAAAATTTAGAAGAGTAAACATTGTATTTCTTTTAAGTTTATTTTTTATTGCAGTAGTATTGGCAGGTTGTGTGGTAGATAACGGGGATGCAACTACTGTAGCGGCAGATGATAGTAATAAGAGTGTGCAAAATTCTTTTTATCCAGTTATGTGGGTAGATGGTTTTGATTTTTGGTATCAACCTGCATATGCTAACAAAACTCGTCGAGAGACTCTAAATAAAAGTAATAATACATTGTATTTAACTGATTTAGGAATACCATTTATTAGTAATATAGTGGATTATGATCAACTTAGTTATCGATTAATTGATTCATCAGGTGAATTAGTTGAAGAAGAAATAATTAGCATTCCTAAAACAATTATTGATCAAGAAATCAAACAAGAAAATGCTAAATTTACTATCGTACCAAAGGCAGAGTTGATCTTAGGAGCTGATTATCAATTAGAGATAACGGTAAATAATAATGGTGAAACAGTATATTATTATTGGAAATTATTGTATGGAAGTATAGAAACTAATCAAGTAACAATAAAAAAAGCATATGAATATATAAGTTATGAACTTAAGAAGATGAACATAAATATGATTGGCGAGAGCAGAATGTGGATAGATGCAATAGATTTTGATGAAACTGTAATTAAATTCGAATTTACCGGAGCCAAGAGAATAAAAAAAGGGTTTGAATACGGTGAATATTATTATGAAATACTTGCAGACATTAATACAAATAAATATGAAACTAAAGGTTACCACATGGTTGAGAAACAAAGATATTATTATAGTAATGAAGAAGGATGGATATTAGGAAAGGAAATAACTATAGGAAATATAGATATTGAATATCAAAAAAGTGAAACACGCAAAATAATAATTAAAGATGATTACAAACTTATATATAATGATAAAGAAATGGTTCTATATAATGAGAAACATCAAGAAATGTATAAGATATTTAGAACAGATAAGTTTGATAGTGATTATTTATATGATGAATACAAAAATTATAAAATTGAAATTCTAGATTTAAACAGTCAAGGTGAAGTATATTTTGCTATATTAGGGTATCAACAGAAAATGGGGATAGTTGATGAATTTAAGTGGAATCAACATAATGGAATTGGCTTTTATAAGTACGAGGATGGGGTTGTAAATTCTATTGCTTATTATGAAAAATCTGGCAGTATTAAAGAGTTAGAAGAATATATGAATGAAGTTACATATTATAATAAATCTGACAAATTGTTATATATATATGAAAACCAAACACTGTATGAGTTAGATTTAGTGATAGGCGACTTTAACTATATTGAAAGCTTTGTTAAAGGCGAATGGTATGGCAAACAAGGAATTATTGTGTGGCAAGGAAGTGATAATAAATATAATAACTCTGTATTTATACTTAATATGAATAAATCTGTTGTCAAAATGACTAATCTTTACCAAACAGGGAGAAATATTAAACTTATAGATATTTTTGATAACGAAGTTGTAATAGGTGTTTATGATATAACAGAAACTTATGAATATTTAAATGGTGTAATAGACTATAATTTTCATACGTTAGAAGTGTATAATTTTGATGGTGAATTAATTAAAGAAATGATAAATGAGGATAATTATTTTGATAGTGAAATATATGAATTAAGGGAAGATATAGAAAATACGTATTATTTGGAGGAGTCATATGAAGAATATATAATTCCTACAAAGATAAAAGAACATGATATTATATATTTAAAAGATAGTGATTATCATGATGAAGAGGAAATATTAATAAATTTAAAACAAGAACCAAAAGATGTTTATAAAGTGGTAAGTGATAAAGTGAACTACGCCTTTACCTTTGCAGAAGCACTAGAAATTGCTTCTAAAGGCAAGGAATCAAAAATCTATTTTATTGATAATAATGATGGAACCTATGAAGAAATTCTAATGTTTGATTCTAAAAAGCTAGCTGCATCTAAGCGTATAGATGAAGTGATTACCATAAGACAATATCCTGAACTACCAAGAGGTTGTGAAGTGACCAGTTTATCTATTTTACTTGATTATCACATGGAAGTTGGACCTGGTAAAATAGAATTAGCTGATAAAATCAATCAATCATCCATGGAATACAAGATAGTTGATGGTGTTATTCACTTTGCTGACATGCATACGGAATTTGCTGGCAGTATGTCAGATGTGAGTCAACCAGGGCTAGGCGTATATATTAATCCTGTGACAAATTTAGCGACTGATTATATTAGAGGTGATGGCGTTGTAAAAGGGCCTTTTAACTTGTCAGGAATGAGTTTTGAGCAAATGTTGACGTTTGTATCAGAAGATTACCCTGTATTAGTTATTATCCCGAATAGATACAAACCTGTTCCAGATTATGCTGTTGAAGTGTGGAGTACTCCAAGCGGATATATGGAAGTTACCTATCAAGAGCACAGCGTAGTTGTTATGGGTTTTGATGATAACTATATTTATTATAGTGATCCCTCAAAAGGCAGAATTGACCAGAAACCAAAAGATGATTTTAAGGCAGCTTGGGAATCTATGGGTAATCAAGGGATGATCATAATTGAATAAAACCCTTAGATTATAAAGTTGTAGTTCGTTTATTATACAATGAATCAATCTGTCTAGAGAATATATTTTTGATAACGGCAAGAATTGGAACACCGAAAAACATACCGGAAAAACCAAAGAAACTACCAAATAATATTATGGCAAATATTACCCAAAATGCAGATAATCCAGTTGAATCTCCAAGAATTTTTGGGCCTAATATATTTCCATCAAATTGTTGTAATAATAGAATGATTAATAGGAACCATAAGGCTTGTACAGGTGTAATAAAGAGCAGTAGGAAAAAACCAATTGCTCCACCTACAAATGGTCCGAAATAGGGAATCATATTGGTGATACCTATTATAACACTTAGTAATAATGCATATGGATAATTGAAAATAAGTAAAATGATAAAACATATAATTCCGATAATTAATGAATCAATCATTTTTCCTATAATGAAACTTATAAATATATGATTGCTTTCTTTACTCAAGTTAATAAAGTTGACAGCGTTTTTTGGAGGTAGAATAGCAAAGAGAATTTTCCTAGATGTAATAAGCGCCGATTCTTTGCTAATTAAAAGATAAATAGCAATAATAAAACCAAGTAAAATATTCAAGATGCCTGTAGTTATATTAGTTAATAAACTTAATAAAACTGGGGCAAAGTTTGCTAGTATTGTTGATATAGAACTAAATGTTTCAACGACATTATCATTTAAGTAAGTATTGATAAGTGTAAG
Organism: Vallitaleaceae bacterium; assembly: GCA_029935405.1. Taxonomy (GTDB): domain Bacteria; phylum Bacillota; class Clostridia; order Lachnospirales; family Vallitaleaceae; genus UBA1351. The sequence continues at coordinate 5,937 of JAOZKH010000069.1, forward strand.
ATCAATAAAATAACCGGTATTAAAAATCTCTACGTTGTCACGGCTTAGAAATTCTTGCACAATAGGTAGATAAGTTTCAGGAAGTTTACCAATATCTTGAGCACTAGATATTAACTGTGGAATTACAAAAGAAAGTAATAAAACTACAGTGCTTATAATAAGAGAATAGGTTATTAGGATAGAAAGAGAGCGCCGAATCTTTAGTCGTTGAATTCGTTTTGGAATAGTTCCTTCGATTTTTATAACGAGAGGGTTAATAAAATAGGCAATTATCAATGCATAAATAAATGGAGATAGAGTTTTTATTAACCCAAGAAAGGTTTCCTTCGTGCTTGCCCAATTACCAGTAATCTTGAATATTGTATAACATGCTGCAAAAACAAGTACAGTATAGACACTTATTGTTGTATAGCGTTTATTCCAATTAATCCAATTAGTTTTCATGTTAATCTCCTCGTATTCCCATTCTTCTATAGTTTGTTTTGACTATATGATATCATCTAAGATGAAATTGCACTATATGTTATTTGAATTTTAATATAAATTTAATATACATAGATACAAACTAGTATGGTAGAATATATTGTATAGAAAAGATAGAAAAGATAGAAAAGGATTTGGTTATGGAGAAAATAATACACAATCTAAGAGAAAAATCCATATTACACAAAAATCAGGTGTTGCAAATAAAACAATATATTGACGAGAAGCATGATGGAGAGTCTAGTGTTAGAAAAGCCAATATATTTGCTAATGCAGTTCGTCAAATTGTTGAAGAAAGTGTTAGCCGATTTGAACAAAAACACCGTATGCAAATTCGTTCTGAAGTATTAAAGGGAGCCATTGCAAAAGATATCTTTGAAATCACAGGTTATGATGTTTTTGAAGTATGCTCATTGTTACCTTTAGAAGAGGATGCAACAATAGCAACAAAATTTGTTGAAAATTTAACAGACTGGGTTAATGAGAATCAAGATGATATTGTTTCTGTTGAAGAAACACAGATGCTTGCGAGTTCTATAATTGACAATGCAGTTTCTTCAGTTGTGGATTTGTTAGAAGAGTCATTACTTGTAGATAAAGGTGTGATAGAACTTAATAAACATGAAGAGATGGAATTTGAAAATATACTTGATGAACATATAACTGATGGTAGATTTATGGACTCAGAAGGAGATGTTGTAGAATTAAGTACTTACGATATTGAATCTGCACTTAGGCAAGATATTCCTGATGGACAGGACATATCAGATGGTACAACGATTGACTATCCTAATAGTAAAGAGGATGATGCACCTGTTGAGTTAATAATTGAAATAGATATAGAAGAAGAAATTTTTGATAGTATGGATAAAGTGTTTGAGGGGGAATATGTTGAAGGCGGATCTATAGACGATGAACAATGGGAAGAAATCCATAATGAACAAAGTAAAAAGGTTAACACAGTTAAAATTGACGGTTATAACCTGAAATCATCTACATCAATTGATGCTTCAATTAAGGAAAAAGGTAATGATGAAAAAGCCTCTAACATACGAATGATGTTATTGATACCTGTAATATTAGTATTATTTATGGTAATAATATTTTTAATAGCAGGTGCAATCCAAGTAACAAGGCGTTCAAGTGATGCAATATACGATTTGACTCAGAAAGAAGCAGAATATTATATTGTTGAGGAAGTACCATTAAATCACTTTGACCAAATATATAAAAGAGAAAATCGAAAAAATTATGATCTAATTGTATTGGTAGACAATCAAACTTTAAAAAATCGGAGGTTATTATGATTAAACTATTTGCTGATTCTACATGCGACTTAACAGATGAAATATTGGAACAATATAATATTAGCATTGCGCCTTTATCAATTAATATTGGCGAAAAAACTTTTAAAGATAGAGTTGATATTCAACCTGAAGAATTTTTTCAAAGACTTGCAGTATTAGATAAATTGCCGACAACAGCGATGCCAAGTCCGTCTGAATATATAGATATTATGGAACAAGGAATTAAAGATGGTTATAAAGATTTTATTTGTATAAATATGTCTAGCGGAACTAGCGGTTCATATCAGTCAGCTGTTCTTGCAAGAGAAGATTTTCTTGAAGAGCATAAGGGAGAGGGGATTCGTGTACATGTTATAGATTCAAAATGTATGAGTCATGGTAGTGGATATTTATTGCTAAAATCTGCATTGTTAATTGAGAAGGGTGCTTCTTATGAAGAGATTATTGATTTTAACGAAACATATAAAACAAATATTAAACACTTCCTTGTTGTTGATGACCTTGATAACCTTATTAAGAGCGGTAGACTTACGAATGTAAGCGCAATGATTGGTAAAGTGCTTAAGATAAAACCTATAATGTCTATGAGAGATGGAAAAGGTGCTATTGTAGCTAAAGTTAGAGGACGTAAAAAGGTTTTAAAACACTATATTAATGAGTATAAACTTCGTGTAGATAAAGAATTAACAAGTTTTATTATTATCGGTTATACATCAGACATGATCTATGCACAGAACTTAAAGAAATTATTTGAGGAAGAAGTACAATATAAAGGTGATATATATATTATGCAAATGGGTGTTTCAGTAGGTACTCATGTAGGTCTAGGAGGGTTGTCATTGTATTTTATCGAAAAAGGTGATAGGCATGATGGGCTTATATATAATGAAATGCAACAATTGCTTGAAAAGAAAAATGAAGTTCTTGAGATGTTAAATAAATATAGAAATAGAAAAAACAATTAATTAATACAGTGAGGAGATTCACATGAAAAAAATTATGTATTATATGGTGAGTATTTTAATTATTTTGGCTTTTACTGGTTGTGGCGCAAAAGAGACAATAAAGACAGAAGAAGAGCTAAAAGCTGAACTTAAAGCAGAGATCATTGCAGAACTTAAAGCAGAAGCAGAAGAAGAGGCTCAAGAACAAGAAGAGGC
>JAOZKH010000069.1:8986-11842 GCA_029935405.1 Vallitaleaceae bacterium
AGCAGAAGCAGAAGCAGAAGCAAATGAAATTATAGTTACATATGCTTATGGCAAAATTGATGGAGTTGATGTATCTAGTCTTAACGAGGTTATATTTGATGGAGTTAATGCAACGATTGTAGATGGAGTAGACGGAGAAGTTTATGAAAATAAAATGGCATTTTTTGGAGAAGTAAAAAATATAAGAATTAATTATAGTAGCTATCTCTATGAAGATACAGGAGTAGAGATTGGTAGATACGATAGTCTAAAGGATGCAGTACTTACAATTAAAAGCAGCGAATTAGTTAATTATTCTGGATTTTTTGTGCATTTCGAAGATGGAAGAGGCGCAAAACATATATTCCTCATTGGAGATGAAATGGTAGAAAACAGAGAAGTAGTAGAATTGATCTCAGGACTTTCTGCTTTAGAAAAAACACCATCTCCTTATACTGCTTATGATATATCTCTTTTATCTAATTATATAGGTATGACACCAGAGGAATTTGATGCTAGTATTATGATGGAACATGCAGAAAAAGAAGTGCTAGAGGGCATGTACGATCAGTATATCATATATACGCTAGATGATTTTATCAATGGAATTCAGATAATATATAGTGCACCTAGTACAAATAACATAATAACTGAGTGTCGTATAATAATAATCAGAGAAATCTATGATACATTACCAATGGAAGAAAAATTTAGCTTTTTGGGTGTAGATTTTGATATGACAGAGGTAGTAGCAAACTATCACGTGGCCTCCTTAGATTCATTATCAATTGTTTATGCATGGGGTGGTACTCCTGATAGTATAATAAGAGAAATAGATTTATCTAAGTAAAAAACTTGTTTCTTATGACATCATAATCTTTGTTTAAATAGAATAAAACGGACATTTAAGTATCCATATAGGATGAATACTTAAATGTCCGTTTTTAATAAAATATTATAGATTTAGTTTACTTAATTTCGTCAAGTCTAGCTAAAACTAACTTTTCTATAAGTGCAATATTGTCTGTTGCTTGTTGGTCAGTTGGAGCTTTTGTGTAGATATATAATTTGATTTTTGGTTCAGTTCCTGATGGACGAACTGCAAACCAACTACCGTCATCAAGCTTGAATTTAAGAACATTTGAACTTGGAATATCTTTGTAGCCGTTTAGATAATCAATTGCCTCATCTACCTTTGCTTCACCAAATTGTGTTACATATTTAGATCTGTATCCTTCCATCATTCTAGCTATACGTTTTTGACCTTCAATTCCTTCAAGTATTAATGAAATCTGTTTTTCTTTGTAGTAGCCGTATTTTTGGAATAGTTCTTGACGAATATCAAGAAGTGTTTTACCTTGTTTTTTATAATATGCAGCAGCCTCACACAATAACATTACTGAACTTACTGCATCTTTATCTCTTACAGCAGTTCCGGTTGTATAACCGATACTTTCTTCGTATCCAAAGATATAATTAAATCCGTTTTCTTTTAGTTCAGGAATACGACCACAAATATTTTTGAATCCAGTTAATGATTCAAAAGTTGTTACTCCAAAAGTTTCTCCAATTACTTTTCCTAAATCTCCAGTAACAATTGATTTTACAATGGCAGGTTTTTCAGGAAGTTTACCTGTATTATAGAGTCCTTCAGTAATATACTTAATTAATATTGCACCAGTTTGATTACCGTTAAAGGCAACGTACTCACCGTTTTTATCAAGAACTTCAATAGCTAATCTATCACAGTCAGGATCTGTTGCAAGTAATAATTCTGCTCCGACTTTATGTCCTAGTTTTTCAGAATATTTAAAAGCTTTGGTATCTTCTGGGTTTGGATAACCTACTGTGGTGAAATCAGGATCTGGCATTTCTTGTTCAGCAACTACATGAATTTCTGTGAAACCACGTTCTCTTAAAATTCTTTGAACCATAACACTTCCGGCACCATTTAGTGGTGTATAGACAATGGTTGCAGACTTGTCTATGTCGTCGCCATCATAGATACTAAGTGTTTTTACCATTTCAAGATATTTAAAGTCCATTTCTTCACCCAATATAGTTACGAAACCAGCTTTAATTGCTTCGTCTAAAGGTAAACTTTGTACTCCGGTAAAAATATCAATTTTATTTATTTCTACAGTCATTGCATCAGCGATATCATCAAGTACTTGTGCACCGTCTTCCCAGTAAACTTTATATCCGTTATACTCTTTAGGATTGTGACTAGCAGTAATGTTAATACCTGAAGCAGTGTTTAATTGACGTATTGCATAAGAAAGCTCAGGTGTTGGTCTTAGTGATTCAAAAAGATATGACTTGATTCCATTTGCTGCCATGATTTCGGCAACATAGGTTGCAAATTCCGTAGAAAAATGGCGACAGTCATATGCGATAGCTAAACCGCGATCCATATAATCTTGACCTTTACTCTTGATAAAGTTAGCAATACCTTGAGTAACTTTACCTATATTGTATCTGTTCATTCTATTAGTGCCTGCACCAAGTTTGCCACGAAGTCCAGCTGTACCAAACTCTAATGACTTATAAAAACGATCTTCAATTTCTGCATTATTACCTTTTAGTGCTTCAAGTTCTGCGCTTGTTTCTTTATCCACAGTATTTAACCATAGTTCATATAATTCCATATAACTCATTTTTTCACTCCTCATATACTTTATTTATCCACATTGTGTGTTTGTTCTATTATATCATTATGAACATAATAGGAAAAGAGACTTGTGGCCTATATGTTTTATTCGATGTATAGTTTTTTGACTATTATCAAAAAACCCTACATTTAAACCAATTTAATGTATAATAGAACAAAGAGGCTATGCCTCGTCCGCTTGCGGTTGTTAACGGAAGAAAAATATC
>JAOZKH010000070.1:0-6453 GCA_029935405.1 Vallitaleaceae bacterium
TGTTCCAGCTCCTTCTGCAACAGCACCTTTAAGTACTGAACCAGCAGATATTTCATATGTTCCAGAAATATCGCCATAACTTGCACTTGCGTCTTTAGCTTGTAATTGAACTGCTGCATTTAATATGATCTTTGCATTAGCAACGTCTGCTGATCTTCTTGAGTTATCTACTGCACTAATAATATTAGGAACAGCTACGGCAGCAATAATAGCTAAAATTGCGATTACAATAATTAATTCAATAAGTGTAAAACCTTTTTCATTTTTTCTAAGTTCATTAAATTTTTTCATAGTATTCTCTCCTATTTTCTTTTATTTTAGTTTGCCCAATCACCTTTTGGCGTGGGATAAATCTCTTCTACTCCGGCTTTGACAATAATACCTGTCGTTTCGCCGATTGACACATTAAAGTTACTTCCTGATAAACTTCCATTCTTAATCTTTGGTACACCTTGAATATTCTTTACTGCTTCTTCTATTAATTCTTTAACCCTTGCTTTGTTTGTAATATCGTCCTCAGGTTCTACGCCTTCAACAAATTCTACATTTGCAAACTCCACCCGGTCAATTTCATTATCTTCTGCAATAATAAATTGAATTGACTCTGCAATAATTCTTGCATTGGCAATGTCAGTTGATTTTCTTGCGTCTTTTATAGCAAAGACTATATTTGGAACTGCAATAGCGGCAATGATTGCTAATATTGCAATAACAATAATAAGTTCAATTAATGAAAAACCTCTATTATTTTTCATAATCACCCCACTACATTTTATTAATTCCACCATACATGCCAAACATAGGCTGTACGATTGAAATAACAACAAATCCAACAACGACTGCTAAGAACACGATTATTGCCGGTTCAAGCATTGTTGTCATTTGAGCTACTGCAGATTCTACTTCGCGATCGTAAAAATCTGCAACTTTATCTAAAATAGGTTCCATTTGTCCTGTTTCTTCACCAATTCTTACCATATGATTAATCATTGGTGGGAAAACATTCATCTCTATGATGGGTTTTGACAATGGTACACCTTTGCTCACCTGTTCTCTTGCATCCATGATTCCCTTTTCCACAACGTAGTTATCAACTACCTTTGATACCACTTCAAGGGCATCTAATAAGGGTAAACCTGATGCTAATAATGTACTAAGTGTTCTTGAAAACCTTGATGCTACAATTTTGGTTTGTACGCTTCCTATAATCGGAGCTTTAAGCTTTATTCTACTAAGTGATATAGATCCAACTTCTGATCTTGCATACATCTTTAATCCAACTATGGTTATTACTGTAATTCCAATAAGTATATACCATTTTGTAATAACAAAACTACTTATTTGAAGTAGTAGCTTTGTAGTCCATGGTAGTTCCATTCCCATGCCATCAAACATTTCAACAAAGGTTGGTACAACTACTGTAACTAATATTATAACAACTGCTACTGCTACTATTGCAACTACTAAAGGATATGTTGTCGCCTTTTTAACTGATTGTTGTAACTCATGTTCGTTTTCAAAGTGAGCAGCCATTCTTCTAAGGGCTATCTCTAAGTTACCTGAAAGTTCACCAGCTTCAACCATATTAATAAGTATTGATGGGAAGTACTTAGCATTTGCTTTCATACTAGCTGAAAGTGCTTCTCCACGTTCTACTCTCGTATACATATCTACTATAATGCTAGAAAGGTGTTTGTTCTCAGTTTGTTCACTTAGCAAATATAATGCTTCAAGAACACTTACACCTGCTGTTAAAATCGCTTCGAATTGTTGACAAAAAATAGTTAAGTCTTTAACCTTTACTGGGTTTCCAAGAACAATATTTCCTTGTAGTGCACTTTGCTCTACAATTGTTAATGGCATTAATCCCATTTCCTTAACAATGCTTTGTGCGATTTCTTTAGATGAAGCTTCAACACTACCCTTCTTGTTCTTACCAGCTTGACTTATTGCCGTATAGTTAAATTTAGGCATTTGACAGTCCCCCTTGTCGTTGTGATGCCACTTTAAAACCTAGATAAATTATAACATATTAAGAAATTCTTCTCAATACTATCATAATTCTTTTACTAATTGTTAATATTTCATTCATAAATCTTGGTTTTTGTTATGAAAAGTTACAATTCTTATCCTTAATCTTTGATTTTATGATACTAAATAATTAACATTATTCTAATCTATTTACACTTAGGACATATAATAAGTTTTGGCACTTTAACTTTACTTAATAAAGCCTTCTTTGTAATGCTACAGGGTCTTGTGAAAAAACAAGTGCCTGTTCTCTCGTAATTGAACCTTCTTTAGTAAGATTCATTAATGATTCATCCATGGTAATCATACCTGTTTGTCTATTTGTTTGTAATATGGAAGTAATCTGATGTGTTTTGTTCTCACGAATCAGATTACGTATAGCTTGATTAGCATGAAGCACTTCAAAAGCCGCAACTCTGCCATTACCTTCATAAGTAGGTATTAATTGTTGTGAAATAACTGATAATAACACAGTTGAAAGTTGCACACGAATTTGTTGTTGTTGATGTGGTGGGAATACGTCAATTACACGGTCAATAGTGCTTGCAGCTCCAATTGTATGTAGTGTAGATAATACAAGATGGCCTGTTTCTGCTGCTGTAATAGCTATTGAAATAGTTTCAAGGTCTCGCATCTCACCAACAAGAATTACATCAGGGTCTTGACGAAGTGACGCCCTTAGGGCATTTGAAAAGTTTTCAGAGTCAACTCCTACTTCTCTTTGATTAACAATAGAACGATTATGCTTATGTAAATACTCTATTGGATCTTCAAGGGTAATTACGTGAGCGTTTCTATGTCTGTTAACTTGATCAACAAGTGAAGCTAGCGTTGTTGACTTACCACTACCTGTAGGCCCTGTTACTAAGATAAGTCCACGTTTTTTGGTATATAAATCTACTACTGATTGAGGTATTCCTAACTTTTCAGGTTGAGGTATTATACTATCAACTAAACGAATAGCTGCTGCAATAGAACCTCTTTGACTAAAAATATTTACACGATATCGTCCAAGATTAGGTAGGGAATATGAAAAGTCTACTTCCCCGTGTTTTTCATATCGTTCTCTAATAGTATCCTTCATCATCGGTATTAATATTTCTAAAGCTGACTTTGGCACTAATCTATCATAGTCAAGATATTTAAGTTTACCATGAATTCTAAGAATTGGAGGCACACCAACGGTAATATGCAAATCCGAGGCTTTTTTATGCGTTGCTTCTGCTAGTAATTGTTCTATAGTTACCAATTAATTTCCTCCTTACCTTGTTTATATTTTTTCTTAATTATTTTTTATAATTTTATGTTTCAAATTTTATTCTATTATCTTATATTTTTACTCTGTTCCATATGCTATACGAACCATTTCTTCTATAGTTGTTGTACCCTTTAATACTAATCTAGCACTATTTGCTCTAATAGTTCTAAGACCATTACTTAGTGCAGCTTTTCTAATATCATCTGCTGTTCCGTTTTTATTAATTATCTTACGAATATCTTGGTCAACTGGTAATATTTCATATACACCTATACGACCTTGATATCCTGTATTTCCACACATATGGCAACCTTTAGCTTTATATATTTCAACACTTTCACTATTTTCCATACCAAGTATCTTCTTCTCACTATCACTTGATTCTACTCGTTCTTTACACTTAGGACACAGTCTTCTTACAAGGCGTTGCGCAATAATACCAACAACTGATGCTCCAACTAAAAATGGTTCAATTCCCATATCAATCAAACGAGTAATTGAGCTTGCTGCATCATTTGTATGAAGAGTACTTACAACTAAGTGACCTGTAATAGAAGCTTTAACTGCAATTTCAGCCGTTTCACCATCACGAATCTCACCAATCATAATAACATCAGGGTCTTGACGCAAAATAGCTCGAAGAGATGTTGCAAAAGTAAGTCCAGCTTTATTATTAACTTGAACTTGATTTATTCCTTCTATTTGTGACTCAACAGGGTCTTCTACCGTAACAATGTTTAAGTCTTCACTATTAATCTCATTAAGTGATGTATATAAAGTAGTAGATTTACCTGAACCAGTAGGTCCAGTAACTAATATAATTCCATGTGGATGAGTTAATATTCCTTCAAACTTATCTAAGTCATCTTTAAAAAGTCCAAGTTCACTCTTGCCTTTTTTAAAACCTTCTTTAGAATTAACCCTCATAACAACTTTTTCACCATATACAGTTGGTAAGGAAGAAACACGAATATCATAAGCCATCTTATCAACTTTAATATTAATTCGCCCATCTTGAGGTTTACGTTTTTCAGCAATATCCATTCCTGCGGTGATTTTAATTCTTGCTACAATAGCATTAAGAAGTGAAGTTTCATATTCAAACATCGTTTGTAACTTACCATCAATTCTATAACGAACTCTAATGTTCGCCTCGTATGGTTCTATATGAATATCACTTGCCCTACGTCTTACTGACTGTTCTAATATCGTATTAACTAATTTAACTATTGGTGCACTTTTAACAGGGTCAGTAGCGTCTTCTTCAGTAATATCATCAACTACAATTGCATTTTCTTGTTTATATTGTTCAGCAGCTTCCATAGCTTGTTGTTTACCATAATGAATTTCGATATAACGCATAATACTTTTTTCATTAGCCAACATAGGTACTATTTCTTTACCACTAAAAATCTTAACATCATCGATTGCAAATATATTAAGAGGATCTTCCATTGCAAGATACAGCTCAGTATCCGTAATTCGAATCGGAATTAAAACATGTCTCTTAGCTAATGATTCAGTTATAGTTTTAGTTGCTTCTTTAGATATTTCATATTCTTCAAGGTCAACAAAAGGAATACCTAGTTGGTATTCTAAAACTTCGTTTATATTTTGTTGTGTAACAAATCCAAGTTTTATTAAAACTTCTCCAATTTTGCCGCCATCTACCTTTTGCTCTGTTAGTGCCTCACGGAGTTGTCCTTCAGTTATGATTCCGTACTGCATTAACAAGTCTCCTATACGGAGTTTCTTCTTATACGTCTTCACTCTAATCGCCCCTTCTTGTCACCATACCCATTAATTTTCTACTATCTTAGTACTGTTTTCAATAGGTAATATTAATCACTTTTTCTAATTATTTCATTTTCTACTGCGTGAACAGGAATTTTAATATATAATCTCTGCTTTGGATGTGGCGCCGCTTCTACGTTTTCACCCTCTTCAGTAAAAATTTCTTCTACAGTAAATTCAACACTTTCACCAGTCGATTTTATTATTTCAAGCTTGTCTCCAATAATAAATTTGTTCCTTTGTTCAATTAATGTCATTTTTTTAGGATTATCTTCTGATATGGTGCTTTTAATCACACGAGCTACAAACACATAATCTCTCACATATGTACTGCTGTCATATATTTGACCTTCTTCATCCGGTTTGTCTAGATAAAACCCTGTTGTATACTTACGATGACTACATTTTCCTAGTTCACTCATGTAAGTCTCTTTATTAGCTTTATACTTAGCCGGGTCTTTACAAAAATCATCTATTGCTTTTCTATAAACACTTGTAACCGTTGCAACATATAATGCTGTTTTCATACGTCCTTCGATTTTGAGACTACTTACTCCACTTTCAATTAATCTATCAACGTATTCAATCATATTTAAATCTTTAGAATTATATATATATGTACCACGTTCATTTTCAAACACTGGCATATATTCTCCTGGTCTAGTTTCTTCAACTAAGTTATAAGTCCATCTACAAGGATGTGAACATGCCCCTTTATTAGCATCTCTACCTGCCATATAATTACTTAGTAAACATCTTCCTGAGTAAGAGATGCACATAGCTCCATGAACAAATGCCTCTATATCCATATCAGTAGGTATATTAGCTCTAATTGTCGCTACTTCCTCAAAGGATAACTCTCTTGCAATAACAACACGTTTTACCCCTTGTTTATACCAAAAATTTAAAGAAGCGTAATTTGTATTATTAGCTTGTGTGCTTAGGTGTAATTCCATATTAGGTAACACTTCTTTAGCAATTGCTAGAATTCCTGGATCTGCAATTATCAACGCGTCAGGATTTACTTCCTTAAGGCTTTCAAAATATTTATATACACCATTAATATCATCGTTATGTGCAATTATATTTGCAGTAACATATACCTTTACATCATGTTCATGTGCAAACTTTACTCCTTCAATCATTGTCTCATGACTGAAATTTTTAGCTTTAGCACGAAGTCCAAATTCCTCGCCACCAATATATATTGCATCCGCACCATAAAGCACAGCAATTTTAAGGTTTTCAATACTACCTGCAGGTACTAAAAGTTCAGGTTTATTCATATTAACTCCATTCTAAATAAACATATTAACAATTCATTATTATTTACTAAATTTTGTTTTATATTTTTTTATATTTTACTTTTT
>JAOZKH010000070.1:6553-11836 GCA_029935405.1 Vallitaleaceae bacterium
TTTTCATAATTTCTAGCTCAACTTTACACTTAATGTGACTCCATCAGCAATATCAATTATTGAAGTCTGAAGGTCTTCTCTATGATTAAGTTCCCATAGATACTCACGCATTCTCTGGTGAATTGTTCTTTGCCTTCTAGGAACGCTAAATCTTGACTTAGCCACTTCTCCACTTTGCAAAACATTATCTGATATTAACAATCCATTTACAGGTAAGAGTTTCATACAATAGGGTAGAAAGGTTAAGTATTGACCCTTTGCTGCGTCCATAAATATTATATCAAATTTTTCAGCAGAATTCACTATTTTTTTTAATTGTATTTCTGCTTCATCATGACGAATCTTTATAATGTGAGAAAGTTTTGCCAAGTTAATATTCTCTATTGCCTTAGAATACATCTCATCACTTCTTTCAAGAGATATTAGTTCAATGCCTTCTAATGTTTTATATGATTTTCTTAAAGCTTCTACCATAACAATAGAAGAATACCCTATAGCAGTACCTATCTCTAGTATTCTTTTTGGTTTATATATCATAACTAAAGTTTCTAGAAATTGTTTCATCTCATTACGAATAATAGGAATGTTATTTGTAATTGCATAAGCTTTCATATCTCGTAGAAGTTCATTATCTTCTGGTCTTATATAATCTAAAAACTTATCCATTTCAAAATTTTCCATAATATATCACTCCAGAACTTTCCACTATTGATTTTACATCGATATTTTTCTAACAATTTTTTACATCATTTTGCAATTTAACAATTGATTATACATGCAAAAACTAGGCTAAAGAAATCTTTAGCCTAGTTTTATTAAAAATCTTGATCGTGTTTTTTCATTGCTGCTAAATGATCATTATATGTTACGTTAAACTCATGTGCTCCAGTATCAGGGTCAACTAGAACAAAGAATAAATAATTATTATCATCTGGATATATAGCTGCTTTAATTGAAGCTTCTCCAGGATTAGCAATAGGTCCAACCGGAAGTCCTTCATACATATATGTATTATAAGGAGATTCAATCTCTAAGTCTCTAAACAACACTCTTTCTCTTGGAACTTCAAGAACATACATAATCGTTGAACACATTTCAAGTTTCATGCCTTGCTCTAATCTGTTATATATAACACCTGCAACCAACTCTCTCTCGTCTGGTACCCTTACTTCTCTTTCAATAATAGATGCAATTGTAATAACTTGATCTAATGACATACCTAATTCATCTAATCTATCATAATATTCATCTTTAAACACTTCATCAAATCGTTTTAACATTGTACTAACAATGTCTTCTGCTGTTGCATCTGCATACACTTCATAAGTATCAGGAAAAACATAACCTTGTAGCGGTAAATTTCTATCTGGAATATAATCTAAGAACTTATATCCATAACGACCGTTTTCAAGAGCATTATTAAATTCAGATTTAGTACATATACTTTCTTCACTGAGTTTATCTCCAACTTGCTCTAGAGTATAACCTTCAGGAATAGTAAACTTAACAACTTCACGCTTTTCGCCTTCAGTAGCAATAATTGTCATAATCTCATCTTCACTCATTCCAGTGTTAAAGATATAATCACCATATTGAAATGTAGCATCTAGTCCGTTTATTCTAGCAATAATTCTAAAGTAAACAACACTTGAAATTAAATTTTTCTCATGTAAAATATTAGCAATAGCTTCCGTGTTAGATCCCTGTGGTATAGTTACATCAATATTAACAATTGTAATATTTTCCTCTGGCTCTCTTGCCATTAATTCATAAGCTGTATCATACGCCCACATTGCTCCTTGATATATAACAATTACAGCTACAAAAATAATAATAAATTTTAATGCATAGTTGATTATTTCCTTTAGAATATTATTTATCATTGCTTCACCCTTCTTATATTAATCTAAAAACTGGATATCAAAGTCTATTTCTTCCGCTAATGTATCATAAACGACTGAAATCAATTTTGACAAACGAAGTTCTGCATCAAGAAACAACTTAACAGTTGGTTCTGTTAGTAGTTCGCCATTGTCATTTTTAAGATTAACTAAGTTTTCATATGCATTATAGATACCATAATGATGTGAAACCTGAATTTCGAAGCTTCTCCTACGAAACTCTTGAACGCGTCGATATAATGCTTCATTACGTTCAAGAATTGACTTATAATTAAGATAGTCGATATATTCTTTCGTCTTTTTAATCTTCTTAACTAATTGTGAAGTATCGTCTTTGATTTGTTCAAACATGTTTACACCTTCTTCGTTAAAGCAATTATTCGACTTCCATAACAATAGGTAAAATCATTGGATTTCTTTTCATTTGTTGCCATATATGTTCTCTTAAGTCTTGGCGAACTTCATTTTTAAGTTTTGCCCATCCACGAATATTTTTAGATTTACAATTATCAAGAGATTTAGCAACAACTTCTCTTGCTTGATCCATAATATCGCTTGATTCTTTAACATATACAAAACCACGAGATACAACATCAGGTCCGCTTACAATTTCAAGTGTACCTCTACGTATTGTTACGACAACTACGATCAGACCATCTTGTGATAACTTCTGTCTGTCACGAAGTACTACATTTCCAACATCTCCAACACCTAGACCGTCAACTAATAGTGGTTGACACGGTACTTTATCTACAATACTTCCACCATCATGTCCAAGTTCTAAAGCTTCTCCGTTTTCAAGTATAAAAATATTGCTTTTACTCATTCCCAGGCCTTCAGCAAGTTCTACGTGTTTCTTTAAATGTCTGTACTCACCGTGAACTGGGATAAAGAACTTAGGTCTTATTAATGTATGTATCAGTTTTAATTCTTCTTGCATCGCATGTCCTGAAACATGAGTATCTTCATAAATAACTTCAGCACCAAGTCTATATAAATCATTAATTACCTTTGATACATACTTTTCATTACCAGGAATTGGTTTTGAGCTTAGTATAACTACATCGCCTTCTTGTATTTTAATGAATCTATGTGTTCCTGCCGCCATTCTTGATAACGCCGCCATAGGTTCACCTTGACTACCTGTTGTAACTAACACTACCTGCCCATCTTTATACTTACCTATATCACTGATATCTGTTAACATATTCTTAGGCATTTTAATATAACCAAGCTCTGTAGCAGTTGTAACAACATTTACCATAGAGCGGCCTTGTACAATAACTTTACGTCTGTGATGTTTAGCAGCATTTACAATTTGTTGAACTCTATCAACATTTGAAGCAAATGTAGCTACAATAAGTCTACGTCCTTTGTTTTCTTCAAATATTATATTAAAAGATTTACCAACATTGCTTTCAGACATTGTATAACCAGGTCGTTCAGCATTTGTACTATCTGCCATTAATGCTAACACTCCTTGTTTACCAAGTTCTGCAAATCTTGATAAGTCAATAGCCTTACCATAAATTGGTGAATAATCTACCTTAAAATCTCCTGTATGAACTATTGTCCCTGCTGGAGAAGTAATAGCAAGTGCAAAGGCATCTGCAATAGAATGATTACTTCTTATAAATTCTACGCTAAATTTACCAAGCTTAATCTTCTGACCGGCAGCTACTTTTTTGCGAACTGTATCGCCTAACATACCATGTTCTTTAAGTTTATTTTCTACTAATCCCATTGCCAAACGACTACCATATACAGGCACATTTACATCTCTAAGAATATAAGGTAATGCTCCTATATGATCCTCATGACCATGTGTAATAACAAATCCTCTTACCTTTTTAATATTGTTTTTCAAGTAAGTTGAATCCGGTATTACTAAATCAATTCCTAACATTTCATCTCCTGGAAATGCAATACCACAGTCTACAACAATAATATCATCTTTGTATTCAAATGCAGTAATATTCATACCTATTTGGTTTAATCCACCTAAAGGTATTATTCTAATTTTTTCATTTGTTTTCTTCACGAAAACACCTCCGTAATAAAAGCCTCTAGTTCAATACCAAAAGGCTATAAATTTTTTAATAATCTTCCTAGCAGTTAATAGTTGTATATTTCGATAAACTGTAGCTAATCCAATCTCTTGATTGCTTACAGCAAGATAATTATATCTAACTAATAATTATTATCAGTATAAATGATTGTATGATTTATGTCAATTTTCAAAGTCATCCATATTGTCTTCTAACATTGGAAAAACTATATCTAAAATTGCATCATCATCAACTAGTTCATATATTACATCTTCACCATCAATACTTGTAGCTTTTAAAATATAAGCAGTTGATTCATCTAAATCCACTTCCTTAGATTCTATTACAAGTATATAACCTTCTTCTTTATATTGAATTGCACTTAACACTGCAAATTCAACTTCTTCACCTGTAACATCATCAATAAATTGTATTATGTTCATTCATTCTCCTTTCTTAATTTTACTATTTCTATATTAATATTAATTAATCGTGTCTAAGTAAGTTTGCAAAATAATGGAAGCAGCAATTTTATCAATATACTCTTTTCTATTTTCTCGCCTTACTTGACCTTCTATTAGTATTCGTTCTGCTGAAACAGTGGATAATCTCTCATCATATGTATCCACTTCTATTTCAAGTTCTTTAGAAATTCTATTAACAAAATACATTGTGCTTTTAACTCTTTCGCCCTCTGTATTATTCATATTTTTAGGTAAACCTACAATAATTTTATCAACTTTATATTCATTAACTAGTTCGCGAAGTCTATTAATTGAAGCAATCAAGTTTCTTGGGTCCTGTCTCTTTATAGTTTCAAGGCCTTGAGCTGTCCATCCTAGTGGATCGCTAATTGCAACTCCTATTGTCTTTGATCCATAATCAAGTCCTAGTATTCTCATAGTTTTCTCCTGACAATCATAAAGACACACATACAGTGTGTCTTAGAAATAGAATTAAGTTATTACATGTTATTGTCTATGTAATTCTTTACTAGTTCTTCTAAAAGCTCATCTCGTTCTAATTGACTAATAAGCGTTCTTGCATTGTTATGCCCGGTAATATATGTTGGATCCCCTGATAATATATAACCAACAATTTGATAAATCGGATTGTACCCTTTTTCATTAAGCGCTTCGTATACAATCTTCATTACTTTATTGATTTCACTTTCAGGTTCTTTCCCCGGCTTTTTAAAAAATTGCGTATTCCCAAGCCCCATAATAATACTCCATTCCCTTAATATATATAGTTTATTTCTACCACCATATTAACCTACAATATCTAAAATTGCAATCATTTCGACTTCTTTTTAATAAAACTGTAACTTTCTT
>JAOZKH010000071.1 GCA_029935405.1 Vallitaleaceae bacterium
TGCAAAAAATAGCACCTAAAGAAATCAAAACTCTTCATAGGCGATATAAATTACTTAAAACTATACAATTAATGCAGCCTGTTGGTCGTAGAATGTTATCTTCAAAGCTTAATATAGGAGAAAAGACAGTTAGATCAGATACAGATTACTTTCGTGAAGAAAGATTTGTAACAGTTACAACAGGGGGAATGTCATTGACAGAAGAAGGAGTAACTTTACTTGAATCATTGAATGAAGTTATGAAAGACTTTGAAGGTATTAAGAAAATGGAAGAGGAGCTTAAAAAAGTAGTTGGATGTAAGGAAATTTTAGTAGTATCAGGTAACACGGACATTGAACCTGAAGCTATGAGCAATATTGGTAGAAATGCAGCTAAGTTGCTTCAAACTTTAATTGATAATAAATCTATTATTGCAATCACCGGCGGTCACACAATGAAAAGCGTTGTGAAACACATTAAACCTGGTACTAAAAACTTAGAAGATGCATTAATTGTTCCAGCAAGAGGAAGTTTAGGAAACAATGTTGAAACACAGGCAAATACATTGGTTGAAGCAATGGCTAAAAAGTTTGGTTGTCGATATAAACTTTTAAATTTACCAGATAACTTAAGCGAAAAAGCTATTGAAAGTGTATCTAAAGACCCTAATATCAAGAAAGTAATTAAAGATATTCGTAAGGCAAATATTATTGTTTTTGGAATTGGAAATGCTAAGAAAATGGCATATAGAAGAGATCTTAATAAAAAGGTTCTTAAAATTCTAAACGATAAAAAGGCGGTTGCAGAAGCGCTTGGTTATTATTTTAATAGGAATGGGAAAATGGTTTATGATTCAAAAACAATAGGCTTTCATTTGGAAGAATTCGAGAAAAGTATTCATCCTATTGCAGTTGCAGGGGGAGAAAGCAAAGCTTTAGCAATTCTTTCGGTTAGAAAATTCATTAAAAATGGAAGCTTGATTTTAGATGAGGCATGTGCAATAAAAGTTTTAGAGTTAGCAAAGGAATTTAAATATAATAATTAATAATGATTGTATTAGAAAATATAATCATCAATAATCTAGGAGGAAAAAGAAATGGTAAAAATCGCAATTAATGGATTTGGAAGAATTGGTCGTAATGCATTTAAGGTAGCTATTAAAAAAGGTATAGAGGTTGTAGCAATTAATGACTTAACGGATGCTAAATCATTAGCTCATTTACTTAAATATGACTCAATGTATGGAAAATTTGAAGGAACTGTAGAAGTTGAAAATGGTAATTTAATTGTTAACGGTAAAGAGATAGTAGTTCTTGCAAAAAGAAACCCTGTAGAATTACCTTGGGAAGAACTAGGTGTTGACATTGTTATAGAATCAACAGGATTCTTTAGAACATTAGAAACTGCAGGCAAACATATAGAAGCAGGGGCAAAGAAAGTTATTATTTCTGCACCGAGTAAAGATACAAAATCAATTGTTATGGGTGTTAATGAATCAGAATATGATGCTGATAAGGACAATGTTATAAATAACGCATCTTGTACAACTAATTGCTTAGCGCCACTTGCTAAAGTACTTAATGATGAATTTGGTATTGTAAAAGGGATTATGACAACAATTCACAGTTATACAAATGACCAAAGAATTCTTGACCTGCCACATAGTGATTTGAGAAGAGCAAGAGCGGCGGCTGAATCGATGATACCAACAACAACTGGTGCTGCTGAGGCAGTTGCAAAAGTTATTCCAAGCCTAAAAGGTAAACTTACAGGTATGGCAGTGAGAGTTCCTACTCCAACTGTTTCAGTAGTTGACCTCGTTATAGAAACTAGAAAATCAGTGACAAGAGAAGAAATCAATGCAGCACTTAAAGCGAATGCGGATGAAAAAATTCTTGGGTTTTGCGAGGAACCTTTAGTATCAATTGACTTCAAAAAAGATCCTAGATCATCAATTGTTGATGGACTTGCAACACTAGTTATGGGTGATAATATGGTGAAAGTATTGTCATGGTACGATAATGAATGGGGCTATTCAAATAGAATTGTTGACTTAGCACTTTATGTTGCTGACAGTTTATAATAATTGGTTAGAGTATAAAAATAAACCAAATAAAACCAAAAGGAGATTAACATGTTAAATAAGAAATCAATTGATGATATCCAAGTAAAAGGTAAAAAAGTATTGGTACGTTGTGATTTTAATGTTCCTATTGTAGATGGCGAGATTTCAGATCTTAATCGTATTTATGGAGCTTTACCAACAATTAAAAAATTGGTTGCAAATGGAGGAAAAGTTATTCTTTGCTCTCATATGGGTAAGCCAAAAGGTGAAGCAAAACCTGAATTATCACTTGCACCTGTAGCTATTCAATTAGCGAAATTATTAGGGCAAGAAGTTGTGTTTGCAGCTGATGATAATGTTGTAGGTGAAAATGCACGTAAAGCTGTTGAAGAATTACAAGAAGGTGAAATTGTACTTCTTGAGAATACACGTTATAGAATAGAAGAAACTAAAAACGGAGAAGTATTTAGTAAAGAATTAGCTTCATTAGCGGATATATTTGTTAATGATGCTTTTGGTACAGCTCATAGAGCGCATAGTTCTAATGTTGGGATTACTAAGTTTATAGATACCTGTGTAGTTGGCTATTTAGTACAAAAAGAAATAAACTTTTTAGGAAATGCTGTAGCTGCGCCGGAACGTCCATTTGTTGCAATTCTTGGTGGTGCAAAGGTTTCAGATAAGATTAATGTTATTGACAACTTACTTGATAAAGTTGATACAATAATTATTGGTGGTGGTATGGCTTATACATTCCTAAAAGCTCTTAAGAATGATGTTGGTATGTCTCTTCTAGAAGAAGATAAAATGGATTATGCATTAGAAATGATTGATAAAGCAATGGAAAAAGATGTTAAATTCTTACTTCCAATTGATCATATTGTTGCACAAGAATTTAAAAACGATACTCCGTTTAAGGTAGTACCTCGTGGTGGAATAGAATCAGATTGGGAAGGTCTTGATATTGGACCTGCAACTCGTGAAAGATATACAAATGCAATTGCTAATGCAAAAACAGTAGTATGGAATGGACCAATGGGAGTTTTTGAAATGGAAAATTTCGCTAATGGTACAAAAGCAATCGCAGATGCACTAGCAAACATCGATGCTACTACAATTATTGGTGGTGGTGATTCTGCAGCGGCAGTTAATCAAATGGGATATGGGGACAAAATGACTCATATTTCTACAGGTGGTGGCGCTTCATTAGAATTCTTAGAAGGTAAAGAACTTCCAGGTGTTGCAGCAGCTAACGATAAATAACATAGAGATACAAGTAATCAATCAAGTAATCAAGTAATCAAGTAATCAAGTAATCAAATAAATAAATAAATAAATAAATAAATAAATAAATAAATAAATAAATAAATAAATAATTATTTGATTATTTAATGCATTTTATAGAAACTAAGGAGAATTATAATGAGAAAAATGATTATTGCAGGTAACTGGAAAATGAACAAAACTCCACAAGAGGCAGTTGCTCTTATTGAAGAATTAAAGCCATTAGTAAAAACAGATAATGCAGAGGTAGTATTTTGTGTACCTGATATTTCCCTCATTGCTGCAGTAGAAGCTGCAAAAGGTAGTAACATTGAAATAGGTGCTCAAAATATGCACTTTGAGGAAAACGGTGCTTATACTGGAGAAACGTCACCTAGTATGTTGACAGAAGTTGGAGTTAAGTACGTAGTTATTGGTCATTCTGAAAGAAGAGAATACTATAATGAAACGAATGAAACAGTCAATAAAAAGGTTCTTAAGGCAATTGAACATAATCTTGTTCCAATTCTTTGTTGTGGTGAATATTTAGAGCAAAGACAACAAGGTGTTACAATTGACTTGATTCGCCAACAAATTAAAGTAGGTATGTTAAATGTAACGTCAAAAGATGCTAAAAAAGTTGTTGTTGCTTATGAGCCTATCTGGGCAATAGGTACTGGTGTAACTGCAAGTAGTGATCAAGCTGAAGAAGTTTGTGCGGCAATTCGTGAGTTGTTAACTGAATTATATGGAACTGAAGTTGCTGAAGCTATGAGAATTCAATATGGTGGTTCAGTTAAGGGTGCAAATGCTGCTGAATTATTTGCAAAACCAAATATCGATGGTGGTTTAGTTGGTGGAGCAAGCTTAACAGCTGGATTTGGTGATGTTGTTAACTTTAAGTAATGATTAAGGTGCAAAACATAGTTCAACTATATAGTTTTGACACCTTAATAAGTATTTAATAAATAATTAATAAGCAAGAGGAGATATTCCTCTTGCTTATTAATATGTTGTGGGTTAAAATAATGGGTGATTGTATAATTTTTCATACCATAACTATAACTGATTATTAACATATAAAGGAGTAATTAGATGAGTAAAAAACCAACAGTTTTAATGATATTAGATGGCTTTGGTCTTAGTGATATAGAAGAAGGTAATGCTGTTAAACATGCTAGTTTACCAGTTATTGATGGATTGATGAATGACTATCCATTTAAAGAAGGACGTGCGTCAGGTCTTGATGTAGGACTTCCTGATGGCCAAATGGGCAACTCAGAAGTTGGACACCTTAATATTGGTGCAGGAAGAATTGTATATCAAGATTTGACAAAAATAACAAAATCAATTACTGATGGAGATTTTTATGACAATGAAGCGTTACTAGCAGCTATTAATAATGCTAAAGATAATGATACTGCACTACATATGTGGGGATTATTATCTGATGGTGGAGTACATAGCCATAATAAACATGTATATGCATTGCTTGAACTTGCAAAACGTAACGATTTGAAAAAAGTGTATTTGCATTGTTTTCTTGATGGAAGAGATACACCTCCTGCTTCAGGTAAAGATTATCTAGTAGAATTACAAGCTGAAATTGATAAAATAGGTGTTGGTAAAATTGCAACTATTTCAGGACGTTACTACTCAATGGATAGAGATAATCGTTGGGAAAGAGTTGAACTTGCTTATAATGCGCTAGTAAAAGGTGAAGGTGTAATGGAAACAAATGCCGTTGATGCTATTACAAATAGTTATTCTAACAATGTTAATGATGAATTTGTACTTCCTACGGTTATTACACAAAATGGTAAACCATTAACAACTGTTAAGCCAAATGATAGTGTTATATTCTTTAATTTTAGACCGGATAGAGCAAGAGAATTAACTAGAGCATTTTGTGATGTTGAATTCTCAGGATTTAATAGAGTGAACGGATTTATGCCGTTAACATATACCTGTTTTACAAACTATGATATTACAATTCAAAATAAATTGGTTGCATATGCAAAAACATCTATTAAAGATACTCTAGGTGAATACTTAGCTAACAATGGTAAAACACAAGTAAGGATTGCTGAAACAGAAAAGTATGCTCATGTAACATTTTTCTTTAACGGTGGAGTTGAAGAACCTAATATAGGTGAAGAGAGAATACTTGTAGCTTCTCCAAAGGTAGCAACTTACGACTTGCAACCTGAAATGAGTGCATATGAAGTTGGTGATAAACTAGTTGAGGCAATCAAATCAAATAAATATGACTTGATTATTGTAAATTTTGCTAATCCTGATATGGTGGGACATACTGGTATTGAATCAGCGGCGGTTAAAGCTGTTGAAGCAGTGGATAAATGTGTGGGTAATGCAATAGAGGCATTGTTATCAGTTGATGGTCAATTGTTTTTATGTGCTGATCATGGTAATCTAGAACAATTAGTTGATTATGAAACACATCAGCCGTTTACAGCACATACTACTAATCCGGTACCATTTATACTTGTAAACGCTGGAAAAGGTATTGACCTTAAAGAAAATGGAAAGTTAGCTGATATTGCACCAACATTACTTGAATTAATGGATATTAAAAAGCCTGATACAATGACTGGTGAAAGTCTACTAATTAAAAGTAATAAAATAAATTAACGAAATACTTTCGACACACAAATTATTTGACGTAATGTTTTTGGAGGAAATAGAATTGTTATGGTTTTTTCTAGTTTGTTATTTTTATTCATATTTTTACCTATAAATTTAATATTATATTATATGATAAAACCAAGAGAATGGAAAAATGCAGTTTTGATTCTATCTTCTCTTATTTTCTATGCATGGGGAGAACCACTTTGGGTAACTCTATTACTCTTTAGTTCTGTTGTAGACTTTTTTCACGGAAAAATTGCAGAAAAGTGTAGAGGTAGTTGGCAAGCTAAAGGTGCATTAATTTCATCTTTAGTTATCAACTTAGGATTATTAATAACATTTAAATATTCAGGAATGATTGTTGATTCATTCAACTCACTTACAGGGTTATCACTTCAGTCTAATGGATTTTCATTACCTATAGGAATTTCTTTTTATACATTCCAAACTATATCATATGTTTTTGATGTATATAGAGGTGAAGTTAAAGCTCAAAAATCATTCTTTAAGTTTTTAATGTTTGTTTCACTATTTCATCAGTTAGTGGCAGGCCCTATTGTAAGATACAAAGATATTGCAAATGAAATAGAAAACCGAGTGTTTGACAAAAAGGTCTTTGCACAAGGAATCGAAAGGTTTATTATCGGATTAGGTAAAAAAGTTATTTTTGCTAATACTGCAGGTGAAATAGGGAGAACCTTTCTTGAAGGTGATTATTCTAGAATGAGTGCATCAGGGTTTTGGCTAGGAATGTTGTTGTTTGCATTTCAAATTTATTTTGACTTTTCAGGGTATTCTGATATGGCAATTGGTTTGGGTAAGATGTTTGGCTTCACTTATAAGGAAAACTTTAATTATCCGTATATTTCAAAGAGCGCATCTGAATTTTGGAGAAGATGGCATATTTCTCTAGGAAGCTTCTTTAGAGACTATTTATACATCCCATTAGGAGGAAACAGAAGTCATCATATAAGAAATATTCTTGTCGTTTGGTTTTTAACAGGATTATGGCATGGTGCTAGTTGGAACTTTGTACTGTGGGGACTATATTATGGTATACTTATTACTATAGAAAGAATAATATCAAAATATATCAATTTTAACAAAGTACCTGGGATTTTTGGATATATATACATGTTTATTATTACTATATTTGGATGGACATTATTCTACTTTGAAGATTTATCAGTAGGCTTTACCTACATGAAAGGGTTACTTAATTATTCGTTTATATGGGATACAAGTGTTGAAATTGTAATGATGAATAATATTATATTTATTATTTTAGCTATATTATGTGCAACACCAATACCTAAGAAGTTAGGTAAAACAATACTAAGTGGAATGTTTAAATTAAAGCTAAATGGAGTATATGATTATATTGTATATCCTGTTGGATTAATTGGAATTTTTATTTTTACTTGCATATTACTAGTAGGACAAAGCTACAATCCGTTTTTATACTTTAGATTTTGACAAAAGGAGATATACATGAAACAAAAAATGATAATCGGTATATTTGTGATAACGCTGATTGCAGTTGGAATGTTAAACATATTATTCCCAAATGCAGCAACTATTTCAGAACTTGAAAATAGAACACTTGCTACCATTCCTGAACTAACTAAAGAAAATTTCTTTAGTGGAGATTACTTTAGTGGATTAGAAAGTTATTATTCAGACCATTTCTTTAATAGAGAAGGTTTTGTTATGATAAGTCAAAATATAAATGAATATAAAGGTATAAAAGGCGGTGATCATGTAGAGCTTGTTATGATGGATACTACAGATCAGTTTGTTCAAGAAGAAGAGACGCCTTCAGGCGCAGCGCCAAAATCTACTATCACAGAAGTGATTAAGAAAGAAATTGTATTACAACAGCAATTAAAAAAAAGAATTGAAACTAATAATGATTTGAATCAATTAGTTAGGAACTTTGCTAAAAGTGATATTGAATTTTTCATAGAAATTGAACCTGTAGTTCTACAAAAGGCAGATAATGATACTGTGCTTGAACAAATGGCAATAACAAATGATGGAGAACTATCTGGAAATAAGCAAAATGGGATATTAGTTATTAACGATGAATGTTATGAATTGTTTGGGTATTCTAAAGGTGCTTTAAATGTATATGCTGATGCTATTAACAATTTTGCAGAGTTGTTACCAGAAGGTGACAAAGTTTATTCAGCGGTGGTTCCAGGTAAAATAGAATTTGTTAAAAGTGATAAATACAGAAATATGGCTGAATCTCATGCGGATTCAATTAATTATATGAATGAACAGTTTAATGAATTAATTACTCCTGTAAATATTTATACACCAATTCAAGAACATTCAGATGAATATCTTTATTTTAGATCAGATCATCATTGGACTGCTCTTGGAGCATATTATGCATACACAGCTTTCGCAAAAACTATTGGCGATATTCCTTATGAACTTGAAGATTTTGAGAGAGAAGATGTAGAAGGATTTTTAGGAACCTTATATAATAGGACACTTAGTAGAACAGTGAAAGAAAATCCTGATACTGTACAAATTTATCATCCCTTTGTAGAGAATACCTTCACAATATACACAGCTAATGGAGGAGCGCTTGATTGGGAAGTAATCAACATGGCATATGCAAAGATCTCAAATAAATACATGGTTTTTATCAGTGGAGATAATCCGTTATCAGTTATTGATACCGAGCTAGATAATGGAAAAAAAATTATGATTTTTAAGGATTCATATGGAAATGCATTTGTACCATGGTTAATGAATCATTATGATGAAATTCATATCATCGACCCAAGGCATTATGAAAAAGGTGCAATTAGTTATGCTTTAGAAAACGATATACACGAATTTATGTTCTTTAACTATAATGTTGTTATTGCAGGACATACAGGATTTGCAAATAATATATATAAAGTTTCATATTAAATGGTTAAATCAGAAACTAAAAAAATGGAATGTATTTAAAATAAATAATGTAAATAGTGTAAATAACTGTTGAAGTTAAGACATCTTTATGATAAGATACAAATAATGTTAATTAGGAGGTGTAATCGTGGGAACAGTAATCGTAATTACAAAAGTACTTTACATATTAGTATGTATCGCACTTATAGGAATAGTATTATTACAACAAGGTAAAGCAGCTGGATTGTCAGGTGTAATTGCTGGAGCAGGTGAATCGTATTGGGGTAAGAATAAGGCGCGTTCAATGGAAGGTGGTCTTCATAAAGCTACAATTGGACTTGCAATAGCATTTATCATATTATCACTTGCAGTAAATGTATTTTCAGCATTGGCATAATAGTATAACTTTATAGTTAAATAAATCTTATTGGCTATCTCTTTGGAGGTAGCCTTTTGCATGCACAAGAAGACAAGATAGGTCTTATGGACTATGCAGATGTTACTGTATATTAATTTATGTGTATAGAAATTGAAATATATGTAACTAGATTGTTAACTTTCGTGTTGTCATATTGTTATACTTTTGATAGTATGGCATAATTATAGAAAATAAGATTATTATACAATAGGAAAGAATATGATATGAAAGAATATGAAACATAAAGGAGAGGAAAAGTGTGTTTAAGAAAAAGTTAGTATTTGTTTTAGGATTTATTATAATTCTTAATGCAACATTTTTTGGAATAAGCGTTAACGGTATAGCAGGTATAAGTAGTTGGGCGATTGAAGAAGTGACAGCTGCTGAGAGTGAAAACATAGTACCTATATCTTTGAAATCAAATTATCAAACGGAGATAAAAAGATATGAATATGTATTATTAGCGTTAGAACTATTAGAACTTAAAAATGGCGAAGTTACTATTACTACAAAATATCCTTTTACAGACATTTATGAACACACATATGAAGCAGAAATTGTAAAAGCATATAACGCAGGAATTATTAAAGGTAATGGTGATGGTACCTTTAGACCAAATGATCCAATTAACAGACAAGAAATTGCATCACTTATTGTAAATCTTGTTAAGCGATTAGATAATGTGGAAACGCTAGATACGGCAGGAAGATACACATATTCTGACACTAACTCGATAAAAAATTGGGCAAAAGGATACATAAATTACTGTTATAATAACAAAATAATGAACGGTGTGGGTAAAGATGATAAAGGAATAGATAAAATTAATCCACTCGGACAAGCGACAAGAGAACAAGCAATTATGTTACTATACAGATTGGCAAATAATAAAAATTTATTGTCAACGGCGGATATGGGGACAATAACTGTTTACCAATATTCTGCTGGTATTAAAAAGGCAGTACAATCTGAAGTGATTAATGAATTTGCAAAAGTTTTTGGCCAAGAACTTGCAAAGGAATTGATTGATCTTTCAAAATCAGATAATATTGAAATTACTAATTTATTTAAAGACTATGTATTGATTTCTTTTAATAATGGGGGTAAGATCGTTATTTCACATGACGGTTACGTAACTGATATGACATTAGAATTATCGTCATTGAATGGTACGGTTGAAACTGAACAATTAATTAAGTTTGTTGAAACTATGCATGATTCTACAGCATTAGAAGATATTTTGTATAGAGATATCAATGTTTTGAAAACAGATAGTTCATATAACTTAGAATTGGAATTGTCAGAAAAAGAAGTGTACTCATCAAGATATGAATCTAGTGATGAGATTGAAGCATTTGTTTTTGAATATCAGTTGAAAGCCGAGTAGTGAAGGAGGAAGAAAAATGAAAAACCCTATTATGAAACGAGTATTAGCCACATTTGTTGCATTAGTATTAATGATTACCGCTTCAGCAACGTTTATGTACACTAAAGCAGAAACATATGATGTAAAGGCACAGATAAATATGACAAGTAGTTTATCAACACAAGAAATAGATATTGACATTGATGATACAGATAATAATATAGTAACAATGAATTATTCTATGAATTTTGACCCTATTAATAAAGATGACTTGCCAATAACAGTACCACCTAAAGAAATTGTTATTGTTATTGATGTATCTGGAAGTATGAAGTGGGGTATTGCAGGAAATAGAGTGCTTGAGCCAAATGAAGATTCAAGAATGGAAATCGTTAAGGAAGCAGCTAAAAGCTTTTTGACAAATTTGAATGAAGAAGAAAATATTAAAGTTTCACTTGTTAAGTATAATAATAAATCTAATATTTACGAAGAAGCTACTCCGTTATTAGATTTATCTGATAATTATTCGGATTTCATAACAACAATTGATAACTATAAAGCAGGTGGACAAACAAACATAGGTGATGCCATTAGACGTGCGAATTATGTACTTCAAAATGGTAGTGAATATGCCGAAAAATATATGGTATTACTTACAGATGGTGAACCAACAATGGCTTCTTTAGACAGCATTAGTGGTAATACAGTAGATAAAGCTGATCGCTTGGGTACGGTTTATGAAGATAAGAAAGCTAAAGTATTTATTGCTGATATAACAGACTATACATATTTAAGAACTGCAGGCAAGGCAACAATGACTTATTTGCCACGTTCAGTAAAAAATGATCCACATAAGATTCCTTTGAATTATGCTAAAGAAATGTCTTTTAAGTTACTAACCGATATTCAAGATATTAATAGTTATTATATAGCTTTTAGCAGTGGTTCAGATAAAAACAAACTAAATGAAATTTCACTTGAATCAGAAGGTACTTATTATACAGCAGATTCAGTTAATGCAATTAATCTAGTTTACGAACAAATAGCAGAAGAAATTATTT
>JAOZKH010000226.1 GCA_029935405.1 Vallitaleaceae bacterium
TATGTCCATGTTTATATTTTTAAGCGTATTCTTAGGTTATATGATGGTATTTTATGTATAATAAATTCAAAGTAGAGATATCACACCAATTCCAATCAATCACTTACACTCCACATGGGACGAGTTTTTTTGAGATATAAGCAGATAATTTACTCCTCTATTTTTTTCTTATCAATAAACTCTTTTTCAATTGCTTTTATACTCTTCTCTGGTGTCAGTAGTTCTTCCGGCATAGTTCCACCTAATTCTCGGATTGTTTTTCTTACTGTTTTTCCAACCTCATAATGAGTTTTATTCGCTTCTGCTTTGCCTTTTATATTTTCTCTTCTTAGTTTTTCATCTGTTTGTGTTGCTCTAAATAGATTAGCGGCTAGTTCAGTACTACCCATATGGTCCAAAATCTTTTGGCTTTTCGTAAGACCTTTCTTTTTGTGTATATCCTTTGCTTTTAAGCCTCCATATAATCCCATATAGCCATGATTTTGAAATATTGCATATTCGAGAGGTGTTTTCACCCCTGCCATATCAGCTGCTTCTGCTAAAGATTTATTGTGATTAATCATTTCATTGCGAATCGCAAGTCTTTTCTGCTCTTCTGAAAGTCTGTCATAATCATCAATCAGCTCTTGTTGTCTCGTTTTAACTGCAAAATATGTTTGTCCAAGTGCTATTACTTTTTTCCTCGAATCTCCATTTTGAACAACAAGATAACATGCATATCTAGATAACATGATGTCCTCTATCGCTCTTTCTGATCCTGATCCAATCTGAACCATTTTGTTGACTTCAACAAAATGATCACCTCTGTTATTCTGGCTGTTTTCACAAGCCGTAATCGCTTTGTTTATTACTAGATTAAAATTTCGCCATTCCGAATAATCTAACACTTTCTGTAGTTCTCTTGCATACCAAAATTCTTCACCATACTCATTAATGTGTTCTATCTCTTCAAAAATCTTTTCTTGATATTCTTTAATACTACTCAACTTCTTTCTCTACTTAACCTCTCTTTCAATATATCATTATCTACTAGTCCTTCGAATGTAGCTATAAAATGCAATCCTGCTCCATCGCCCGAGATTATAACTTTGTCCCCAAAAGCTTCTCTCATTTTATGAACCAACAAATTTCTTCGCTTACCATACAGTTTAGCCATTCTACGAATGTGCCGATCCATCATGCCTTCTTCTATAAATTTAGCCATAGTTAATTGTTCTAAAACTGGGGAATGCAAGTCTGAAGCATATTTATACTGCTTCATTTTGTCAATCAGTGCATCTGGCAAAATCATATACCCCATGCGAATAGCCGGCGTAAATGTTTTTGAAAATGTACCAACGTATATTACCTGTTCTGGTGCAAGGTTCTGCATAGATTTAATCGAATTACCTTCGTATCTAAATTCACTGTCATAGTCATCTTCAACTATATATGACTGCTTTTCTTTGGCATAATTAATAAGTTCAATACGTCGCTTAATAGACATGACAGTTCCCATAGGAAATTGATGACTAGGTGTAGTCAAAATTAAAGTGGACGATACTTTAGGCAGTAATTCAATTACAAGACCTTGTTCATCAACTGGTACGGCCTTACATCTAATGTTATGACTTCTAAATGTTCGAACCATACCTGTGCTTGCAGGGTCTTCAATAATTATAAATTCATCTTCACTCACTAGTTCAGATAAGAGGCTAAACGCTTGAGCTGCACCACTAGTAATAAGAATATTCGTCGGCAATGTTTCAACTCCTCGGACACGTTTCAGATAGGATGCTAATGTACTTCTAAGGGCCCACGCACCAAATACACTGCAATAATCTAATTGGTCCTCTGTCACTTGAACAGTTACATCACGATATAGTCTCCCCCATTGTCTTATTGGAATTGTATTCAAGTTAGGAACTCCTGGTCTAAAACTGATAAAACCCTTCGGTAATTCATATAAAGCTCCATCCTTTAAGATTTCTTTTGTATGAGTTTTGGGGTTGAACACCCTACCACTGTACTTCTGGCTATTTGTAATTCCTGTGCAAGAACTCTTGTAGATGGCACTTTAGTGTTTGAAGGAATAATACCTTGTAAAATCGAATCTTTTATTATGTTATATAGTTGAACTGTAATAGGTAGATCATCATTTTTATCTATGGATACAAACATATAGCCTCCAAGTGGTATGGTTGATTTAACATATAATTGGTAGTTACTCATACCATTTTTTAATGGTAATATTATATCATATTCCATACAAAAGGAGAAATTATGATTAGTATACCTTATCTCATTACGTCAATTATTATTATTCTACTACCTGGACCTGGATCAATTTATACAGTGAGTACAGCCATGAATGGAACAATAAAGAAAAGTCTTATAGCCGCACTTGGCTGTACCTTCGGAATAATACCACATCTTATTTTCGGAATTATAGCTTTATACATGATGCATCAACTTCCAGAAAACATTATGGACTTTATTAAGTTAACCGGTGCTCTATATCTAGTCTATCTTGGCTATAATATGTTAACAAATAAAGGTGAAATAAACCTATCAAGTACTTTTATTGAAGATAATAGCCTCAAATTATTCCTTGGAGGTATCTTTCTCAATCTGCTCAATCCTAAGCTAACCCTTTTCTTCATATCTTTTCTACCACAATATATAATACAAGGTGATATTCCCTATATTTTTCAAGTCATATCACTTGGACTAATTTTTATGATGTTAACATTGCTAGTATTTATATGCTATGGACTACTTGCAAATGAGCTTCGAATGAAACTTCTTACATCACCTAACCGTATAGTATGGATGAATAGACTCTTTGGTGTACTTTTTATATTATTTGCTGTTAAGCTATACATATAATTTGACATGAATAAGTCCTCTTATTCGATAGTCCATTTATTACAATATTTCGGCCATTAATGCTGCTTTGAAATTATTTCCTTATCAACTGGGGAACCTATTCAACGGTTCTATTATGCAATTGGAGCTGCAACAAATAACCAAATCGCTAATGCTATAAATAATATACCCCA
>JAOZKH010000072.1:0-2685 GCA_029935405.1 Vallitaleaceae bacterium
ATTAAAAGTTCATTAGAAAGTCTGTAATCATCATTATTTTGTCTTAAATATCATTATATGTTTTTACTTCCTTAATTTATAATTTGTACTTTAGTTTTTGCAAAACGAGTTTATTTCTCTTTATCTGATAAATTTATGAATCCGTTTCCAAAAACAACTTTTGTTTCCATTACATTTATAAACGCTTCTTTATCAATATTACTTACAATCATTTTAAGTTTGGATACCTGGTTAACACTTATTACAGCATACAAAATATCTCGTTTATCACCTGTATAAGAACCTGTTCCCTCAATTATCGTACATCCTCTAACTAATTGATTATTTATCTCTTTTGCCACTTCTTCTTTTTTCTTTGTAATAACAAAAATTGTTCTTTTGTAATTACTTCCTTCTAATACAAATCTTGCAATTATTGAAGACACATACATAGTTGTTAACGTTTCAACTGCAATATCAATTCCATAGACGAAGGTAGCCAATCCAATTATTAACAAGTTAAATCCGAAGTTGAAAGTAGCAATACTATAAGAATATTCTTTATTAAGAACTTTAGATATAATATCAGAACCACCTGTTGAACTGTTTACTCTAAAAACCAATCCATATCCAATTCCATTAATAATGCCTCCAAACAGTATTGCCGTCAATAGATTTTCAGAATGAAAACTGATGCCTTGGGTAACACTTAGAAAAAAGGTCATAGAAAGCATTCCAATAAGACTATAAAAAATGAATTCACGATTAATACGTTTATATCCGATTATGAATATTGGAATATTAGATAATACTACAACAAGAGGTATACTAACCCCTAATTCTAAATTAAGTAATATTCCTATTCCTGTTATTCCACCAGATAATATATTTCTTGGCAGATATAAAGCATTTATGCTTATACTTACTATTAGCGTTCCAACTATTGTCATTAATATCCGATATACGACCATTCTTTTTTGATGCATTATATTCTCACTTTCGTTTTTTCTAATCATTAATGATTGGTTAAAGTGTCTAAACTTAGTTTTGACACCTTAACCAATCAAGGTTAGGGTGTCAAAAGCATTTAGTTAATCTTTTTACCTTAACCATCAACACTATTTATTTTTAATTCATTTAATCAAAAAGAGCTGTCTCTATTAATTGTAGTTTATTCCACACAGAGTAAAAAGCAATACTAAGCGCACCTTTTTGCTCCCATGTTATTTCGCCTGTTCTTATTATTGATATATATTTTATGTGTATATTCCTTCCAATTGCTGCATCAATACCAAATTGCTTAAAGGAGGAATACGCCTGTTTTATTTTATGTAATATTTGCTCTAAATATTCTAATTGTTCTTCCTCTGATAGATATGCTTTGTTTACACCAATACGTAACAATAATATCAAGTTTGCCATATCATAAGCCATAAGTCCATTTTTCGGAAAGTTGAATTTATACGGAGTCAAAATTTCAAATAATCCGTTAGGATATAGGTGTCCATTAACTATTCTCTGTTTATTTATGCCTTTATTCTTAGTTTTATTCTTTGCTTCATTCTTTGCTTCATTCTTTGCTTCATTTTCACCCTTTACTTCGTCTTTGAAAGTAAGTTTATCAACCTGTATAATCTTTTCGATATTCTTAGAAAATACAGATCCACCAAGTAATTCTTCTACTTTTTCCTTATATGAGTTAGCATCTATTATACCAAATTCTTTAAAGAAGTCATTGATTTTAGATACATATTTATTAAAGGGTTCTTGACCTAATGCAATATGTTGTGTAAGTTTTATACTATTTAATTTATTCTTTTTGTAGAATTTTCTATTTACCAAATCGTCAACATCACATTTTGGGCCAAGAAGAGAAATAATACTTAGGGCAATTAATCCCTGCAATTCTTCGTTATTCATGATTTCCCCTCCTTAATTTATTGTTATTATGAATTCCACTTTTTAAATCTCATTTATGGTTATGGATTCAATACTAAGTTTTTTTAATTCTACCATTACATATAATTTATTCCCATGAACACTTCTGATAATTGCCTGCTGCTAATAATTTTTTATTTTTCTTTGACACAAACTGAAGTTCATTTTCATCTTTGGGATAAATAATTCTAATATCTGAATCATTCCTGTCATTATATTCTTTCGTCAGACTATTTACTTCTTCAAGAACATAATTATTTCCTAATTCAGTAGCTGCAATTAATTGCCAATACACTATCTCTGCAATCAATCCATGGCTTTCAATTAACTGTTTAATATATTTTAATGCACTCGTATAATTCTTTTCTAATAAAAAGTAATAAATTTTTATTTTACTTTCCACATAGGATATTGCCTGTTTAGAGTCCATATTACTAAGTTCATCTTCTGATAACGTAAGGTCACCGTTACACAAATCATTCCATAGAAATTTCTTCTGATTTCTAAGTGGATATAATTTATCTACACAGTCCCATATTTCACTGGTGAGACAGTAGTGTTCATTAAAGAACTCAATGTATTTGTTTTCAAATACTGCTTCTTCTTTAAAGGACATACAATCAAAGTGATCTTTCCATTTTTTAACATTTAATCTACGTTTCGGACTATCATATATCGTTTTTAATCCTGCAATATATATATCAGAATCTGTATCATATATATCTGTAGCTGTTTCTGTTTCTGTTTCTGTTTCTGTTTCTGTTTCTG
>JAOZKH010000072.1:2785-11564 GCA_029935405.1 Vallitaleaceae bacterium
CTGTTTCTGTTTCTGTTTCTGTTTCTGTTTCTGTTTCTGAACCAGTGGTTGATGCTTCCGTATTTAAACCCGAAGTTGATATATTCGGATCAGAATCTGCTTTAGATAATATACGTTTTGAATTAGTTAATACATTCTTAAAAGAATGTATAGCTTCTCTATAAGCCACATTAATTTTTGTAAACTCTTCAATATCTACATCTTGATCAATTTTACGAAGTAATTTTGCATAAGCTCTTTTGACCGTTTTTTCATCCGATGTAGATTCAATCTTTAAACTATGCCACCACATTAAAATCTCTCCTCATATTCCTCTAACATTTTCAAGAGTTTTTCTTTAGCTTTGTTAACATTAAACAAACTATCGCTTAGCAACGCTTCTCTAAACAACATTAACATATCATATACTTTTTCTTTTTCATCTTCTTTAACTAAATCATATATTTTTTCCGTTTTTGATATAATATAAAGATTTTCTTCATTTTCATAAGGGTGAATTTTAAGATCTTCTATTTTAGTCAAACATTTTGCTATATCTTCTTTTGAAAGAGAATTATTATTAAGCATGATTTCTCTTTTTTCTTCTTTATTTCTAAGATTTTGAGTTATAACTTCTAGAATTCCATTTCTATCATAAGTAAATCTAACTGATGTCATTGAATCAATTAGTGATCCTGATCTGATTTCGTGAACAATTTCTCCAAGAAAAACATTTTCTTCTACAATCGGATCTTCTCCTTGATATATTTTTATTCTAAGTTCTTTTTGTTCTTCTTCTATAGCTACATATTGATGCGACCGACTAATAGGTACTGTCATATTTCGCTCAATAATTGGATCGAGCCTTTTATGATATTCACCATCAGATGTTTTTATCATCGTCTCAGTTCCAAGTGTATACGGACATACATCCGTCATCACCATATCTGTTAATTTAATATTTTTTTCCCTAAGCGCAGCATAAACAGCCGCCCCTTTAGCAACAACTTCATCAGGGTTCAAATACGATAATGGAACACGTCCAAAAAGTCTTGCAATCTGATGTTTAACAATTGGCATCTTAGTAGATCCACCTACTAAAACAACCTCTTCAATGTCCATAGGATCGATTTCTGCATCAACTAATGCTCGTTTCACCGGTTGTTTTAGTCTAGCAATTATAGGCAGACAAGCTTCTTCAAATTCTTGTATATTCATTTCTATAGTTAGTGCAATATTAGTTAATTGAACATCAAAAGATTGTTTTTCTAGCGTACCAAATCCAATTTTAAGCTGTTCTGCAATATATTTTAGTTTATTTTTATCTTTTAAGTCAAGGGAATCAAACTTTAAACCATATTTTTCACATATAAATTCTGCAATTGCATAATC
Source organism: Vallitaleaceae bacterium (assembly GCA_029935405.1). GTDB lineage: Bacteria > Bacillota > Clostridia > Lachnospirales > Vallitaleaceae > UBA1351. The sequence continues at coordinate 4,157 of JAOZKH010000072.1, forward strand.
AAAATCTTCTCCACCTAGGTAATTATCTCCAGCTACAGCTTTTACTTCTATAACTGAATCATAAATATCTAAAATCGATACATCAAATGTTCCACCTCCAAGGTCAACTATAGCAATAATTCTTTCTCTATCAGTTTCGTGCAAATGATATGCAAGTGCTGCTGCAGTTGGCTCATTAACGATTCCAAGAGTGTCTAGACCTGCTATTTGTGCTGCTTCTAAGGTGGCTTTTCTCTGAGTATCAGTAAAGTATGCAGGAACACTTATTACAACCTTATCTATCTCAGTATTAAGTTTCTTCCTAGCATCTTCAGTAATAGTTTTTAAGATAATTGCAGATAATTCAGTTGGTGTAAATGTCACTTTATTTGTATCATATATTTTCTTAGTGCCCATATTTCGTTTAAAAGCCTCAAAAGTATCTTTAGGCGCAACAATCAAGCGCTCTCTAGCTGTTTTACCAACAACTATGTCGTCATCTTTCAAAATACTTATAACACTAGGTGTTAAGTTTTCATCGAATCTGTTTGGAACTATTTCTGTTAAACCATCATTATAAATAGCTACCAAGCTATTAGTAGTTCCTAAATCAATACCTATTATCATGTTTTTCTCCCTTCTGTTTAATTGTAGTGTTAACTATGTAGTTTTGACACCTTAACCATAACTGTATGATTGCCAATATAGTAGTTATCTCCATACAAATAGATACTATTAAAATTAATTGTACTTAAAGCTGAGACTTTATATACAATTATTTCAGTTGGTGATAATACTTTGTAATCTTCAGAGTTTAATGTAATTAGTTTATTATCTTCTGCTATTACATTTATGTTAACTAAGTTGCCTTTTGCAAAAGCATCAATCATCCTATTAAATGTTATTAGATAATCACCATTAGATAGAACCTCTGTTGCAGCCTTAATATCTTCTCTTTTAACTTCATTAGTTTTTAGGGATTTAGACATTGTTGTAATCTCTAGTTTATATTCACTGACAAGATTTTCTATCTGTAAGTAATAAGTTTTATTAGGAACTAATTCTAACAACATGTATACATGAACTTTATATATACTATCTTTATCCATATGTCTACGATATACGCTATATCCATCTATTTTCATAATAGCGTCATTAAGGCCACTTTCTTTAATTGGTTGATTAAATGTTACAACAAAGTGATTAAGGTCAACAGATTCGATATTCACAGCCTGAAAAGCCTGTTCATTATCATTATATGTGAATCTATATTGCTGACTTTCTAATGTATATCCTCTTCCAAGAGAATATACATTAGTTGTTTTTAGATAATATGGATTACCATCAATAAATCTATCATATACTATATCAAACTGTCGATATTTAAGATTGTTAGTACCTGTCGCAACAACTCTTGAAGAAGTCATATATGGACGCACTTCAGACAGGTCATTAATCTGATAGTTTGTATACTTAGTAGCATCACTTAAGTCTACATGTTGATTGAATAATACTTGAATAACACCATTGCCTACCGAAACAACAGATTCAACTCTAAGTTCATCTAATGGATTCCCTTCAACTGTAAGAGCAATATTATATATCTCTCCGTCCATTAATCTGAATCCATAAATATCTTGTATCGATCCTAATGCTGTTATCTTTAATTCATCATTATTCACTAATGAATTGCGAAGTATAAGTAAAACTTTATTATCATCTAATTTTTCAACATTAAAAAATTCTGTTTTATCGTTTAACTTTATTCTATAATTACCTATAGCAAAAGCACTTTCATCTAACTTATTAGAAAAAGATAATTCTACATGCTTTGAACCAGTAATTGTTGTATCTGTTATATAATTTTCAATAATTTTATCTATGTTAGTGTCAATTTTTACATACTCACCTGAAAAATATCCATCATATTGCCCGTCAGTAATTAATTCATTTTCTTTCATGATTTCTATATATTTTTTACTTAAATTATTGTGTTCTAAGTCAAGAAGTTTAACCATAATATCAAAAGCATCTTTTCTAATAAAAGTAGTTGGTTCAGCTATAACATCTACAAGTCCAATTTTTGCAGCGAAATTTCCAATCTCATTCCATGTGAAATCTTCATTATAACCATATCCTAATACTTCAAGAAGCATTTTTAGAAACGCTTGTCTTGAGACTATGTCTTTAGGTTTAAAACTACCGTCTGGATAACCATTAACTATATTTAATTCAACACTTTTAGCTACCGCTACATAAAACCAATCTAGTTCGACTACATCTGAAAAGTTAGGATTCTCTGGCGTTGTTTCATTGTTCTTGATAAGTCTAAGTATTAAAGTTACTGCTTCTGCACGACTAAGCGTATCAGCAACATGATAGTCCCCACCACTGCCCATGACAAGTCCTATACTGTTTAAGGCTTTTGCTGAATCTTCTGATTCTTCACTATATGAAACTGTTGTTGAGATAAGCATTAAACTCATTGTTAATGTCAGTATACTAGCTAGTTTTCTCATAAGCAAAGATCTACTCCTCTTCTTCTGGAAGTATGGTAATCGAAGCGGTTGTTAATGCTCCTCCACCCTTCCATGCAGTCAACGTAACTGTTCCGCCTTCTTTACCTACAATAGTAATTATATTCTTATCAAATGTTACATCAGCAATAGTTGGATCAGATATAGTTATAAAATCTATTTTGTCATTAGCTAATACTATCTCTTTATCACTTGCCGTTAATCCTCTTAATGTTAGCGTTTCCTTAGCTAATAGCCCGATTTCCATTTCAGATATATCATCTAATTGATAACTAGCAATGTCTTCACTTGCTATAGTAGTAAATTCAATTATCCTAATTGCATAATCAATATCTGCAACTTTAAATCTATAACTTCCTGTACCAACTTCTGCTGTTCCACTTATAGACAAACCACCTGAAGCGAAATTTCCCGAACCAAAGTTCATATTATCTGTTGTTTCAACTTCATGTGCAATATGTATTATTTCATCTTTATTATCTAAATCATATTCTCTACTAAATTGATCTGATACATATAAATCATTATACGTTAATACATAACTTGCATTAACAGATGCTTCAAAGTACTTTGGTGCCATAACTTCTAAGATTCCTACCGGTTCAGCTTCAGCTTCAATACTTATAAACTGGGAAAGCAACAACCTAGATTCTTTAGAGTATATATTAATTAACGTTGTTCCTTCTTTAGTTCCTGTATAACTAAATTCATTATTCATTAGTTTTGTATTAGATAAGCTTACTACTTCTTCATCTGATGAGTTGTATTGTAAACCACTAATATAATTAAAATCCATTCTAGCCCCAAATTGATCATATCCCGTTACCGAAAGTATGACTTTTTCTCCTAAAGCTACTACTTCACCAAATGGTTGTACTATTACTTTACTTAATTCTGGATTAGCATAAACCGCAACTGTTACCTCTGATGCAATTCCTGTTTTTGTGTTTTGCACTGTTAAAACTGTTGTCCCAAATCCACTTTCAAGATTAAATCTTAAAACACCTAATGCATCAACTTTTAATTCATCTACATCTATTATTCCGCTATTACTCGATGTAAATCGAAGGTCACCTATAGTTTCTGAATTATTTGTTCCATCAGAGTTTTTTATATGTAATGGTATCTTGTAATCAGCGCCTGTCTTTGTGATTCCAACATAATCTAATACGAGATTCATCTTCCCTGCTTGAAGTCTTCCATTAGTAATTAACGGATTTATAAATTCAAATGAATCTACATCATCCTCTAAGACAACTGTCACTTGCTTTTCATATTTTTTATTATTGTAATTAATGGTTATATCGATAACATCCCCGACTCTAGATCCGATTGATACTAAATTATTCATTTGATAATAACCATTTCGTACTTTACTAATTGTAATAGATGTGTTCAAAGTTTGATTTACTGCTGAAACATCCATTATTTCATCGTAAATATCATTGTTGTAGCTGTCTAATATTCGTACATTAAATCCTGCATTATCTTCTAATACAACACCTGTATTATCAATAATTAGTTCTTTCTCAAAGCTACTTACAATTTTAAAATCTTGAATATATTTAAGAGTATTAGTAGATAAATATGATGCTGTTAACGTATATGTGCCGTTAATCATATCGTCAGCAGTTACAATATTGGCAATGTTTTTAGCGCTGTTCCATGAAGCTATTGCTCCATATGACCCAATACCATCTTCTAATAAAAATGTAACTTTATTTGTATCAATTGTTTGATTAAAAACAACTTGAAATTCATGAGCAGATAATACACGAATCCTTAATATTTCTAGATTACCTTCTTTTAGTCCGATTGCAATGGCATCGTTTAGGCTAAATAAACCTTTATCCATTAATAGATTTGCTAGTGGAATATTCTCTGGAAGATAGCTTGCTTTTAGAGAGTTATACATAGCAATTGCGGCCTCTTGCTTATTATAACTAAAAGAACCTCCAATGCTATCGTTCATACTTAAAATTCCATTTTCTTTAGTTAAACTTTCTGTATTAGTATATGCTTTAGATGAATCATGTCCTAACGCTCTTAATAAAAACGTTAAAAACTCTCTTTCACTTAATGAACTCTTTGGACTAAATGTAGTACTAGAAGTTCCTGTTGTTATATTTAAATGATATGCCAAAGAAGCCCACCCACTTGACCATCCTTGTGTGTCAACAAATGGTGAACTTTCAACATATTTATCTGCATCCTCTTGTGTATAGCCTAACGCCTTCAAAATCATCGTCAAACCTACTTCTCTCGAAAGTTCTGCTGCTAGTTCCTCTTCGCTAATATTAAGTAATAACCCTAGATGATTAAGTTTTTCTGCACTTGTTTGATTAACTGCAAAAACCAATTGAATTGATGACATCATTAGTGTAAACACTAATACAATAGATACTAACCGTTTATTAAATTTCATTATAACTCCTCCTAAGCCAAATCTTAAATAAATTATATCATGTAGAGTGACATACTCCCACCACTTAAGAAGTGGGGCTTCTCGTTCGAGTAGCCTAACGGCTACAGCTTAAGCGAGCTATCCCCGTGTGTCCCACGGTTCTATAGTTCGTTTACGCTAATAATAAGCGTATACCTTCATTTTTGATATTTATACTTGCATTGTAATCCCTATCCATTATCATTCCGCAATCTTCGCAATGATATGTGCGCTCTGAAAGCAATAGAGTTTTTTTTACTTTTCCACACTCGCTACACATTTTGGAACTTGGAAACCACTTGTTGATTTTTACCAGTGATTTACCTTGTTCCATCAACTTGTAATTAAGCATAGATACGAACATACCAAAACCGTTATCCATAACACTTTTACCAAAATTCAAGGCTTGTGACATACCCTTCATATTCAAATCTTCAATACACACAGCATCAACAGCATTGGTTATCTGCTTTGATTGCTTGTGCAAGAAATCCTTACGTTGGTTAGCCACTTTCTCATGAATCTTTGCTACTTTTATTCTTTGTTTGTTACGATTTTTACTTCCCTTTTGGCACAAAGATAATTTTCTTTGTTCACGTTTAAGTGTCTCAAGAGACTGTCTGTAATATCTAGGATACTCTGCTGATTTTTTGTCAGAAGATACAAAAAGCTCTTTCATGGAAAAATCTAATCCTAAGAATATTTTCGGTTGAACTAGTTTTATATCTAATTCATAGTCATATAAGATACTTGCAAAATACTTTCCAGTTGCAGTTTTACTTACAGTTACAGCTTTAAGTATATAATCTTTAGGAATCGTTCGGTGCTGTTTGATTTTCACACCTTTAAGCTTTGGTAAAACAATACAACCATTTTCTAGCTTTATATTTCCATTTACAAGATTTGTTGTATAGCTTTTCTTATTATTTCTCTTTGACTTGAATTTAGGAAATCCTGATTTAGGCTTTCTAAAAAAGTTATTATATGCTGTTTGCAAATTCATTTGGGCATTGGCAAGAGCTAGACTGTCTACTTCTTTTAGCCATTCAAATGCATTTTTATATTGTGCTGGTGTGGTTTTTAGCTTTTTATTTGTTTTCTCGTAATATTTAATTTTGTCTTCCAACATTTTATTATAGATGAAGCGCACACAACCAAAAGTCTTAGCTATCAGCATTTCCTGTTCTGAATTTGGATATATTCTGAATTTGTATGCTTTATTCAATGCCTTTCACCTTGGCTTTCTATGTATTTCTTGATGACTTCAAGCGGTGCACCACTCGTTGTAAGTAAACAATAACTTCTTGACCAAAAATATTCCTTCCAGAGCATCTTCCGAATAGATTGAAATTCATTTTTGATTAGCCTTGAGCTCGCACTCTTATAGGCGTTAATAAACTTCGACAATTCACTATTTGGGTGTGCCTTGAACAATATATGAACATGGTCACTGTCGTGATTCCACTCTAACAGTGTTATATTGTATTTTTTTGAGATATACTCGAATATTTCTTTTGCTCTTTTAGATGTTGCATCATCAAATACTTTTCGTCTATATTTGATGACTAACACAAGATGATAATACATCAAGAACACCGAATGATTATTATTGTCCAATTTCATTTGTTTACAGCCCCTTTATATAGTACTACTGATTCTATTATAGCATGTTTAGTCATATATTTCAAAGGGAAAAACCATCGATTCATCTCCCACCTACGCTCTCCACTATGTGAGCAAGGAAGACTAAGAGGAAGGAGACTTCTCGGCTTTTAGGTTAAACTCTAGCAATGCTCTCCCTAGATATTGAAAGTGTTATTTAAGCAGTGGACATTTACATTTTGCACAATAATCGTCTTGAATTGAATTAAACGTTGTACATGCATTGCATATAATAATCTTTATCATTATTACAATACATAACTCCTCCTTATCCATTACTTTGTCATTAAAATTATTTTTGATTAAGATTTTAAAACTAAGTTTTTCTTATTCTATTATAACACGTTGATAGGCAATTCTTTTGTCTCCATTATCGATATATATAATTCCACACTGAGTAAATTCACACTTGATTAACAAATTATGCATAGGAAGATTGTCTTCATGTGTATCGACACGAATATTGCCACATTTTTCAATACACCAATTAATACAATAAGTAGCAGCACCTTTAACAGAACCATTTGTTGTAATTCTATGAATAACACCATAAGGACTATCATCTAGCCAAGAACCCTCTTCTATTAGTAAATATGTAGGATCAGATTCTACCGCAAAATAAAAAGTTGCAATAATACTATTATTATTTAGACAGACATAACTATTACCGTCTAATATATCCTGTTCAATAATATGTCTTTGTGGATAACCATCTACCCACTGGTTATTATTACCATTTTTATTCATAAATTGACGTGCCTTTTCAAAGAGATCAAGAACTTTATCT
>JAOZKH010000227.1 GCA_029935405.1 Vallitaleaceae bacterium
AATTAGGGTATTATGTATATATTCAGATAATACGATATACTAATTACTTTTTGGAGGTAAAACTAATGAAGACATTTAAAGTAAATGAAAAATGTATAAGTTGTAAAGCATGTGTACGAGTTGATGAGGAAAACTTCAAGCTTGATGACAAAGCGGTTGTTTATAAGCAACCAATTAATGATGAAGAGCAACAAAAATGTATAAACGCAATGGAGATTTGTCCGACAAATGCTATTGAAGTTATTCAAACTGAAATAATTGTTGGTGAATCAAAAGTGAGAGATACAATTGAGAAATATCCTGAATTAAAATCTGTTTTAAGCGAATTGTCACCGAGATTTAAAACGATGCAAAATCCGATTATGTGGAATACAGTTGCTAAGTTTGCTACATTTAAAGATGCAGCGAAAATGACAGGTGTGTCTCTTTGTGAAATATTACATTCAATTAATAAAAAACTTGGTGTTGAGGATCAACTAAATATTAGATTCCCAGAATGTATTAAAGAAAATGATATGTTCGAATATAACAGTGTGGATATAACATGGCAAGAGCCAAGTATGATTTATAACTTTGATGATGATGATTTTGTACTAATAACAAAAGTGACTGAAGAAATAAAAGCATTACAACAAGGTAAATCAATTGTTTTTGAAAGCAATTCAATAATAGTACCACTAATAAAATTAGCAGATGAATTAAAATTGACGTATAATGTTTTAGAGATTAATCAGTATAAATTCAGAGTATCTATGTATTTTGCACAATTAGAGGATTGGAGCAAAAGAAAAAATACGTTTGAAATATTAGATGTACGGAAAATGCTAAAGGACCCGTTTGATATAATAATAAAAAAAGCTTATGATACAAAAGAAGATGACGGGTTTGTTCTTGTACAGACATTTGTTCCTGATCCGATGCTAAATATGTTGAAGGAAATGGGATTTGAGTATGAAGTTGAAAAACGAGATATTGGTGAAGTATATGTTTATCTTCACAAGCTAATAAGTAGCAATGATAACGATGATGAAAACAATACAAAACCTTCAGTGGTTATTCAATCAGCAACGCCTGTAGGTTATCCTATTATTATGAAATTACTTCAATCAAAAAAAATTCAAAAGGCAGTATCGATTAAGACATTAAAAGTATGGGAAGAGACTGAAAAACATTTAGGTTGGATTGCGAACAAAAAAGCAGATATAAGTTTTTCATCAGTGATTACAGCATCCAAATTAAAAAAGGCTGATGTAAAGATGCCAATAGTATTTGTATGGGACAATTTTTCGATTTTAACTAGGGGATATACAGCAAAAGGATTAGAAGACGTAAAGGGAAAAACAATTTCGGTACCACTTTTTGAAGATGCACCACCAGCTAAGATTTCAAAGTATTTAATACAGGCAAAAGGTTTGGAATCGAAGGATTTTGAATTTGTTTATGGAAATCCATTCGGTAGACCTAAGCAAATAATGCATGATTTTGTTACCGGAACAAGTGATACAGTTTTGCTACGTGAACCAGAAGCAAGTTTTGCATTAAAAAGTATAGAGAAAAAAGGAATAGAATTTTCGGAAATCCAATATGGTGATTTGTGGAATGAAGTTAATCCTAAATTTGGATTATTGCCTAATGCAGGAGTGGTAATAAAAGGTGAATTTGCAAGGAAGCATCCTGAAATTGTAGAATTAATTGATGAAGAAATAAAAAAAGCAATTAATTGGGTTAATGCCAATCGATACGAAGCAGCAAAATTATCCTTTGATATGATGCGAGCACCAAGAGAACATGTTGAATCATTTTTAGATAGAGTAACCTTTGAATATATGGCAGGAGATGAACTTGTATCAAAGGTAAAAAGCTTTTACGAAATTCTAATTAATGAAGGTATAGTAAATACAGAGATTGATAGTGAACTTTTAGATATGTTTGTAATCGACAGTAGTAAACGGTAATAAAAATACATAAAAGGTTGTTTGATAAGATCACGGTTAAATGCCGTGATTTTAATTTCATAATTTATTTGCATGAATCACCATTTTTTTTAATATAATCCTTTGCATATGCTGCATTTTCTAGTAAAATGAACTAGAGTGTACTAAATTATATTTAGGAGATAAAAATGGTTGATTTTAATATGACAGAAGTATTAATTCAGTTAATTGGTGGTTTGGGGTTATTTCTTTATGGAATGACTGTAATGGGTGAAGGTTTGCAAAAATCTGCCGGTGATAGAATGAAAAGTATCGTTGAGGCTCTAACTAAGAATAGATTCATGGCGGTATTTATTGGTATGATTGTTACAGCAATCATACAAAGTTCAAGCGCAACAACTGTTATGGTAGTTGGATTAGTAAATGCTGGAATTATGAACTTGACACAATCGGTTGGTATAATAATGGGAGCGGATATTGGAACGACTATAACAGCGCAGCTTGTTTCGATTAACTTATATGCACTAGCACCTTTTTCAATAGCTATAGGTGTTATTATTAACTTAAGTACTAAGGATGCCAAAATAAAGAAGTATGCAGAGATATTAATTGGGTTTGGTATTTTGTTCCTAGGTATGGATATTATGAAAAGTGCTTGTAAACCTTTAAGAAGTTATGAGCCTTTTACAAATTTATTAATGCGATTTGGTAGTGGTTCTCCACTTGATACATTTCTTGCAATTGGTACCGGATTTCTTGTTACAGCAGTTATACAAAGTTCATCAGCAACAACTGGTATTATGATAGCATTAGCGGCTTCAGGACTACTAAGTATTGAATCAGCGTTTCCGGTTTTACTAGGAGCAAATGTAGGGACTTGTGTTACAGCACTATTATCAAGTATCGGTGCAAAAAGATCGGCTAAAAGAGCTGCTATTATGCATTTAACAATAAAAATCATTGGTACAGTTACTTTTGCGCTATTATTGTCAAATATCACAATACATTTGGTTAGATTATTATCAGATAACCCAGCAAGACAAATTGCGTGGGCACATACATT
>JAOZKH010000228.1 GCA_029935405.1 Vallitaleaceae bacterium
TTTGTTTCTGTTAGTCTAAATCTGTACCGGGATTTCAGTCGAAAACTTTCCCAGTAGTATTGTATAATTTTCTATGAAAATAGGAAAGGATACACGGAGGATGATAAGATTGATAGATAAACAACAAATAATACTATTAAGTATTAGAGATGGAAAATCACAAAGAGCGATTAATAGGTTAACAGGAATTAGTCGAAGTGTAATTAGAAAATATTTAAATGAATATAATACACAACGTCAAGAATTATTGATTAATAATAATATTGATAAAACTGAAATTATTAATTCAATTGTAGAAAAGCCAAAATACAACGCTAGTAACAGAAAAAAGGTAAAATTAACTGATGAAATAGTTGATAAGATTCAAGGATATCTGGATGAAAATAACAAAAGGAAATTAGCTGGATTACATAAACAGTGTCGGAAAAAAATAGATATATATGAAGAATTAGTGAAAAAAAAGTATGATATCGGCTATACCACGGTTTGTATTTGTATTAATAAACTTGAAAATAAAGCTAAAGAAGCATTTATTAGAGGTAATTATACTCCAGGAGATATTTGTGAATTTGATTGGGGTGTAGTAAAAATATGGATAAAAGATAAATTGATTACTTTAAAAATGGCTGCTTTTTGTACAGCATATGGAAACTTTCGCTTTGGAAAACTTTATGTTAACGAAAAAACTGAAAGCTTTATGGATTCACATACTACATTCTTTTCATATATAGAAGGTAATCATTCAATTATGGTATATGACAATATGAAAACAGCAGTAAAATCATTTGTTGGTCCAAATGAGAAGGAACCAACCGATGATTTGCTTAAAATGTCAATGTACTATGATTTCAAATATAGATTTTGTAATACTTATGCAGGAAATGAAAAAGGCCATGTAGAGCGAACTGTAGAATTTTTAAGAAGAAAAGCTTTTTCATCAAAAATTAGATTTAATAGTCTAGATGAAGCAAACTTACACTTATTGAAAATATGTGAAAAATTGAATAACAAACCTCAAAAAGCTAAAGACGGGAAGAGCCCTTTTTGTTTACTTGAAGAAGAAAAGAAATTTATGGCACCAAATTTACCTGCTTTTGATTGTGCTATTGTAAAAAGCTTTAGAGTTAATAAATATTCTACAATCAATGTTGATACTTGTTTTTATTCAGTTCCGGATCATCTTGTTAAAAAAATGATTTTCACTAAAATATATGTTAATAAAATAATAATGTTTTATGAAGAACAAAAAATAGCAGAACATAAGAAATTATTGGGTTTTAGTAAGTGGTCAATTCAATTAGAACATTACTTAAATACATTTAAAAAGAAGCCTGGTGCGGTACAAAATAGCCTAGCACTGCATCAGGCCAACATAAAAATAAAAAATCTTTACAATCTATATTATACAGAAAAATCTCGTGATTTTATAGAATTAATTTTATTCATGAAAAATAACAATATAACTATTAATAAAGTTGAAAAAGCAATTGATGAATTAAGTAACATTGCTCCAGCAAATATAAATACAGAAACAATTAAAGCACTATGTAATAGAAAAACACATATTAAATATAGTATTGGTAATAATAGCAGTACTGAAAATGCAATATATAATAAATCTCGTTATATACTTAGTATGTATAGCGGATTATTAAAAGACTTTAAAAACAATGACGAATATGAGGTAACTAACTATGAATAAACAAAAAACTATTGAACTAAATAAGGAATTTACAAAAATTCTAAGATTACCAGCTACGAGAAAATTCTTTGAAGAGTTTGCATTAGAATCAGCTAAAGAAAATTTAAGCTATGAAGAATATTTGCATATGTTGTTAGAAAAAGAATGCGATACACGTTATGAAAATGCAAAAAAATCAAGAATTAGAAGAGCACAATTTCCATATAATAAGTATTTAGAAGATTTAGATATAGAATGTCTTCCAATAGATGCAAAGAAAAAATTGAAAATATTAACAACTCTCGATTTTGTTAAAACAGGTCAAAACGTAATTTTAGCAGGAAACTGTGGGACGGGAAAATCTCACTTAGCAATAGGTCTCGGTATAAAAGCTTGTATGGAAGGATATAAAGTTTGGTATACATCAATACCATCATTGATTAACCTTTTAAAGGAAACACGCTCAGAAAAGTCTTTAAGAGCATTTGAAAATAGATTTTTAAACTATGATATTATTATTGCTGATGAATTAGGGTATATATCATTTGATAAAGAAGGAGCAGAGTTGTTGTTTTCACATTTATCACTTAGAGCAGGTAGAAAATCAACAATAATAACAACCAATTTATCATTTGACAGATGGGGTGAAATATTTCAAGATGAAATAATGACAGCAGCTATGGTCGATAGACTAACACATAAATCTTACATAGTTAATATGAATGGAGATTCATATAGATTGAAGGAAACAAAGGAATGGTTAGCAGAAAATAATTTAAATTAATTTCTGCTAAAAGTGGAACACTTTTCGGCTGAAATATGGGAAAGATTTCGATTGACAAATACAAAATTTATTCAATAACTTTTCTCAGTTCCACACTTTATTGTCATATTTGGATACAGCTTCCCCCTCCCTAAATATTTCTACTTTATTCAATTGCTTTAGTATTAGCAACTATTGAAAATTAGCTCTCTATCATACTTCAATAAATATAATCCTTTCAGCAATAATCTGACTAATTCCTTTTGTAAGGTTATAGTATTTTTAATTCTTTTCCGTTTAAGTAACTGAAATAGATTTGATGCTATAAATATAAAAGATAAAATGGCTTCTACTCCATTTCCTCCATGAACAAAACAATGATCAAGCGCTGCTTCTGCTTTAAGATTGTTGAATACCCTATTCTCTATATTCCATCTCGCTTTAATAATATTATATAATGTTTTCAATGGCATATCCAAACAAGTGGTGACAATTAAAATTTGTGTTCTGTCTTTATCATCTTTTTTCTTTG
>JAOZKH010000073.1:0-5621 GCA_029935405.1 Vallitaleaceae bacterium
AGCAGTTGAACTAATGTTTCTTTTGATTTTACTGTAGGTAATATTTCTTGGCTTTTTGGTACAGTATTTAAAGAATTAATATCAATTCTTCTAGTTTCGCCATTCCAATTAACTTCATAATTAAGGGCTTCTGCAATAAAACGCAGTGGTACAAGTGTCCTTCCTTCTATTAAAATAGATTGTGTGTCAAGAAACTCCAACCGTCCATCAACTAAAACAGCATCGTTACCAACTTCTAACAATAATTCAACATTTTCATCTTTTACTATTACTTGATTAGTCTCTCTATTCCAATCCACCTTTGCATTTAGTTTTTCAAAAACTCCACGAATCGGAACCAAAGTTCTATTTTTGATTATAATTGGCTTGATTTCAAACTCAACTTTTTCATCATTTACATACACTGTGATTTCATTATTACTCTCATCTGCTTGTAAATCAAACTGAAACAATAATAAAAATGACATCATTACTACTGATAATATTAGTACTCTATTTTTCATATTATTCCCCTTTTTTCCTTTCATTATTATCTAAATTTCCTTTTCATTATACATTTTTTTATATTTATATTTTTATTTTCATCACATATTTCTTTCTCTTTACATAGTTTTATCTTTTTTATTCTTTGTATGTTGTTTTACCTTTATATGTTGTTTTATTTTCTGCTCCTGCATTATATACTTATCTTTCAACATTTTATTAACTGAATCTACTTCAGCTTTAAGGCCCTCTGCTGAAAGCTTTTTTGCCCCTTTTCCCATAATAATAACTTGTTCAACCATATCTGATGTTGCAACAGTTACATCATACTCACCACTAATGGTATTAACTAGTCTTTCTATATATTGATCAGCCGTTTCTGCTTCCTTTGTATAAACAATATAGATATTATGTTGCTTAGATTTTGATCCTTCATTACCTTTTACTCTGTATGCATCAAACACAATAATAATTGTATCATATTCCTGACTTTTATAATTACTTAAAATATCAATAAGTTTATATCTAGCTGCCTCTAAGTTTTCTCTTGCCAAAACCTTAAGATTATCCCAAGCAAAAATAATATTATAGCCATCTACCAATAGATATCTATCTCTTACCTCTCTATTCTTTCGTCCCTTGTATTTACTAATATACTCCGTATTTGAATAGGCTTGACTTCCACTAATTTTTCCACTATTAGTTACAACTTTAGCATCTAATATAGACTTATTTTTTATTTTGCCATATGTTTTTATAAATATCTCTTCAACTTCTTGTTCTGTAATTTCCTTAGTTCCAATGTTACTATTTACATTTTTAATATTTAAAGTTTCAGTTATCTCTTTTTTATTAAGAATAATATTATTTTCAACATGCATATGATTTTCAACTTGATCCCAATGTACATAATATCCCAAGCCTTTAGAACAAAACACAGAACTACTTAAATTATTCGAATCTTCATCAGGATTATAGTTAATTTTGCTAATAATTTCTTCACTATTATGACAAGGTTCATACCCTTCAATAGATAATTCTAACCTTCCCTCTCCTTTTGTATATGCATTTACATCTAGTGCATAGTTCATCATAGTTGTAACAGGCGCAATCCCTATAAGAACTGCTTCATCCATATTAAAGACCGGATCATCATGTCTCCCAAAAAATCTTTGAACATCTGCTATTGCTCTACCTACGTACTCACTTGGTAATTCCAACCTAAAACTATAAACCGGTTCAAGCAATACCATCTTTGCTTTCATAAGGCCTTGTCTTATCGCTCTGTATGTTGCCTGTCTAAAGTCCCCACCTTCAGTATGTTTAAGGTGTCCTTTCCCTGCTACAACAGAGATTTTCATATCTGTAATCATTGAACCAGTTAATACTCCTATATGACTACGTTCACTAAGATGGCTTAATATTAATTGCTGCCAGTTTTTACTTAATATATCCACACTACAATTAGTTTCAAATATCATTCCACTTCCCTGTTCACCAGGTTCTAACAATAAATGTGCTTCAGCATAATGTCTAAGTGGTTCAAAATGTCCAACTCCTACTACAGCTTCTCCTATAGTTTCTTTATAAACTAAGCTTCCTGTATCAAAAGATACTTCTATTCCATATCGTTCTAATATTATACTTTTTAATATTTCTATTTCAATTTCGCCCATAACATGAATATAGATTTCCGCTAAAGTTTCATTCCAAATAATATTTAGTTGTGGTTCTTCTTCTTCAAGAATTCTTAAGTTTTTAAGCATTTCCTGTACATTAGTTTCATCAGGTAATTGAATACAGTATCTTAGCACTGGTTTAATTACAGATTTTGTATCACTTTTTTCAAAACCTAATCCATCACCTGGTTTTGTATTATTAAGCCCTGTCAAAGAACAGATACTTCCTGCTTCTATTTCTTGACACGACTTATATTGTTTACCGGAATACACTCTGATTTGATCAACTTTTTCACCATATATTAAGTCTTTTACTTTTAATATTCCACCAGTAAGTTTTATATGAGTTAGTCTATTGCCCTGTTCATCTCTCGAAATTTTGAATACTCTTGCCCCAAATAATTTTGAATAATTCTTCAGTTTAACATACTTCTCTAAAGAATCTAATAATTTATCAACACCTTTATTTCTTAGTGCTGAACCAAAAAACACTGGAAATACTTTTCTGTCAAATATTGATTTACAGATATCTTCAGAATTTAAATTATCCTTTTCAATAAATTTATTAAGCAAGTATTCATCGCTCATAGCCACGCTTTCAATTGTATGATGCCAATCTACGTCTGATCCAAAATCAATACATTCTTCATTGAATCGTTGCTTTAATTCTTCTAATAATTTGTCTCTATCTATACCTATTTGATCCATTTTATTAACAAAAATAAATGCGGGAATTTGATATCTTTCTAATAGTTTCCATAAAGTAACTGTATGCCCTTGAATTCCGTCGGCCCCGCTTATCAAAACCACTGCATAATCAAGCACTTGTAAGGTTCTTTCCATTTCAGCAGAAAAATCGACATGTCCTGGGGTATCTAATAATGTTATATCTAATTTGCCAAGTGAAAATTCTGCCTGTTTAGAAAAAATAGTAATACCTCTAGTTTTTTCTAATTCAAAGGTATCTAAATATGCATCTCTATGATCCACTCGACCCATTTTTTTAATACTTCCTGTAGAAAATAACATTGCCTCTGATAAAGTTGTTTTACCAGCATCTACATGTGCCAAAATACCAATAGTTAGTTTATTGTTTTTCATCATATATCCAATCTAATTACCTTTGCACTACTTTATAATTTCTTCGAATTTAATCTTTCCACCAAAAATGTCAAGTGCGCTTCCAACGGTATAATTTAGCTTACCTTTACTTAGAGAATCAATCAACTTAATATCGTCAATTGTTCCAATTCCTCCTGCGTATGTACATGGAATTTTTACCCACTCACTTAATTTTTCTATAAGGTTTTTATCAATACCACTTTGCAATCCTTCTACATCAACAGCATGAATTAAAAACTCATCACAAAATTCAGACAAGAAATTAATGTTTTCCTCATTTAATTCAAAATTTGTAAATGTTTGCCATTTATTGGTAACTACAAAATATTTGCCATTCTTTTTACGACAACTTAAGTCTATAACTAAATTTTCTTTTTTCACTGTTTTTCTTATTTTTTTTAAATTATCAGGGAAAAAATCTCCATCTTTAAATATAAATGAAGTGACAATAACATGAGAAGCGCCTTTATCAATATACCACTTACCATTATCTGCATTTATGCCACCACCTACTTGAAGACCTCCTGGGTATTTTGAAAGAGCTTTTTCTATTTCTTCTTTATTACCTGTTCCAAGAGCAATAATATGTCCACCAAATAATCCAGCATTTTTATATAGGTTTGCATAATAATCTGCACCTTTATTAGAAACAAAGTTTTCTTTTGCTCCTGATGCATTAAGGCTACCGCCAACTATTTGTTTTACCTTTCCTTCGTGAAGATCAATACACGGTCTAAACTCCATATGTATCCTCCTGAATTTACGCTTTAGTTTTTGTCTAATTCTGCAGGAATATCACCTACAAATTTCATATTATTATCTTCAAAATCTACAGATTCAATATTAAGTCCTTGAATATTACTAATTATCTGATTAAATTGAGTTTCTAAGCTATCTTTATTTTCTACTATTAATTTTTTTGGTAAGCTTATTGCTCCTACTTTCAATTTATCTACATCAAACGAAAAACCATTTTCCTGATCATATTCTACTTTGCCTTTATAAGTTATTGCAGTATTCTTAATCATCTCAATGGCAAAATCGAAATTTTCTAATTCAGGTATTAACTCATAAATTTCATCAATCTCATCGCTAATATTAGCAACAACTTCAATTTCGTCATTATTTACAAATTTAACACTTATATTTTCAAATAAATCACTGCTTCCTGCTGTATCATTTAAAACACTTGTTATTTCTTCACTAGTAAATACAGTATCAACATGTATTGTACCAGTAGCAATATAGTTCCCTCTCATAATATCTTCAACACTAGGTGTATTATCATCATTTTCAAGACCTAACTTATCATAAAATGAAATAACATCATTTTTACTATTCTCAGTAAGTTTTGGTTGTACTGCATTAATTAACATTTTAACCCCAAAAATTCCTGCAACTATTAATACAGCTACAATAACAAAAGTAATTAGGCAGCCTTTTAAGCAACCTGACCCACCTGATTTTTGCTGTACCATCTGTTGTTGTGGTTGTTGTTGTGGTTGTTGATATTGTTGTTGTTGTTGTGGTTGTTGTTGTTGTTGATATTGTTGTTGCGGTTGTTGTTGTTGTTGATATTGTTGTTGTGGTTGATATTCTTGTGGTTGTTGATAATTATTCTGTGGTTGATATTCTTGTGGTTGTTGATTATTATCGTTTGTCATTATTGCTCCTTTGCTTTTATCCATTAATGGTAAATTTTTCTTTTAACTTATAATAATCCTGCTTATAAAAAGTACAACTTTTTACACAAATAGTGCAGCCATGTTGGTTTGAGAATGGTACTGCACATTTATTGTAATCAATATGTTGTTGTGTATTGTTTTCAAATACTAGTGGCGTTTTATAAATAGCCTTTCCGGGACATGCTTTTACACACAGTTGGCATTTTTGACAAAAGTCACTAATCCAACTATAAGTGTTTTTATTATTTATAGGTAGATTTTCTATATCCGTGTAAATAGCTGCAATTCTTAAACTTGGACCAAATTTGTCATTGATTAAGAGACCATGCTTCCCTATTTCACCTAAACCTGCAGCTCTTGCAAGAAGCACATAATTGACTGCGCCGCCAATTGCAGGTCCAGCTTGTACATTGAATCCAAATTTTCTAAGTAACTTTGCTCCCTTATTAACATCTACACCTAATTCATAATATGTTCTAAATATCTCTCTATTTGTAATATCTGATGGTGCCAAATCTATTTTCGACTTTTTCATTTCCATCGTAATAACAATCGCATTTTTGTATAAAATTTGTTGACCTTCAAAAATAAAATTCGAATCTACTTCAGTGTAAGCAATATCATTAACACCTAAAGTTTTCAAATATACTTC
>JAOZKH010000073.1:5721-11281 GCA_029935405.1 Vallitaleaceae bacterium
TTTCAAATATACTTCCAATCAAAAAGAGAACAAAACTTTTTTTGATTTTTGGTTTTCCCGTATCTGAATGTGCAATAACGATTTCAGGTACTTGATGACTCACATGAGATTTTTCACCTGATGAAATTGGCGTATCAATAGCTCTAATATACTTATTAATAGTTGTGAGTCTTGGTGTAAACATTTAATCTCCCTATTTTTGACCCATTTTAATCAAAAAATCTTTATATAAAAAGTCTGTTGTTATTATATGATGAAAAACCCATTCTACCACTTTATTAAGTAGTTCTAATAAAAGGTCCCTAGAGTTAACAGTATTTTCATAATCAAACTTATCTAAAAAATCAACAAACGATCTATGCTCTTTAATATGTTCTACAATTCCGGTATACTTATATTTCAAAAAAAGATCTTCCTCTGTTCTAAAATGATATTTTGTGTATTCTTTCAGCTCATTTATAATACCATATGCCTCATCTTTATTATTTTCATCATATGCAACATCATTAACCAACTCACTAATTTTATTGCCAATTCTCAACAATTCTTTATGTTGTTCATCTATTGATGGTATTCCTAACTCGAATTCCTTTTTCCATACAAACATATTCTACCTCCAATTATTTCTCATATTGTCATTCTCTGGCTTTTTATCTCCACTTCGCCATCCGCTACATTAATTTCTACAGTTCTACTCACCAAACCGCCTACTTCTATTTTTTGTGGTTTAAGCCCATATGACTTTAGCAAGTGTTTGATCATTTCTACATTTCTTGTTCCTACTCTAAAAATGTCCTTAGAATTTTTTGAAGTTGCACCTCCAGCTAAGAATATTTGAAGTTGATTTTTCTCACATTTATTACCGCTTAAAAATTCTCCTAATAGTTTTGGAACAATTACATCTGCAAAATATCCTGGCTTAGTCTCTAAATACGAATACTGTTCCCTACGACTTACTTGAGGTAAAACAATATGTGCTAATGCTGTTTTTCTTGTATGAGGACACCTTACTATAAAAGCAACACAAGATCCAAGAGCGTGAGTAATAATTGTTTCCTCAACATTATCTGTTATTGAATATTCTCCTATGCCTACAATAAGCATATTATCACCTACTTTAACATTTTCATTATAGAATGCCCCATTAATTCTAAAGATGATTGTTTTGATATGCCATTTAACTCGTATGCTGCTTTTGGCATACCATAAACAACACATGACTTTTCATCTTGTCCAATTGTAATTGCACCTTTACGCTTCATTAGTGTAATACCTTTTGCCCCATCATAGCCCATACCAGTTAGTATAACACCTAACGCTTTATCTCCAACCACTTCAGCAACAGATTGAAATAACACATCTACTGATGGACAATGCCCACTAACTTTATCAGCATTAAATACTTTCAAAAAGTATCCTTTTTCACTTTTTCTAATTTGTATATGTTTATCACCTGGAGCAAGATAAACATGATCTTTTTCTATAACATCGCCATTTCTAGCTTCTTTAGCAGTAAAATGTGTTTGATTGTTAAGTCTTTCAGCAAACATTTTTGAGAATACAGGTGGTATATGTTGAACTATAACTATTCCAGGTAATCCTAATGGTAATTGACTAAGGACTGAAAATATTGCCTCAGTACCTCCTGTTGATGCACCAATAGCGATTAAATCATGTTTAGATATTTTTTTGGTTCTAACATCTTGCTTTTTTACTTCATTCTTGACAGAAACTTTAGCTTTTGATGCAGATTTAATTTTACTTATTAAATCTAATATAAACATTTGTACATTTTCAGGTGATGTAGCTTGTGGCTTTGATACAAAATCTACCGCTCCTGCATTCATTGCGTCAAAAACTTTATCACTAACTGAACTCACTACAATTACCGGGATAGGATATTGCGGAATTAATCTTGTAACAAATTCGATACCATTCATCTTTGGCATTTCTATATCACAAGTCACTACATCAGGCTCATATTTTAATATCTTATCTCTAGCGTCAAAGGGATCAATTGCTGTAGCAATAACTTCAATATCTCTATCTACTTGAATACCTTTAGCTAATATTTGTCTAAATACTGCACTATCATCTACTATTAATACTCTTATACTCATAATACCCTCCTGACTAAATTTTTCTATATACTGCAGGCTTTATATACTCAAACTTCGTTTTGTCACGATTAATGGATTCAGAATGACCTATGAATAAGTAACCTCCATATTCCATTTTATCGTATATTTTATTAATTAAAACTTCCTTCGTAGCATTATCAAAATATATCATTACATTTCTACAAAAAACAACATGGAATTTTTTCTTAAATGGAAATACCGGTTCAAGAAGATTAAATCTACGATATATCACTTCATTTCTTAATTTGTTTTTTACCTGATAAGACTCATTTGAAATTTTATCAAAATAATTTAATACCCACATTCTAGAAAGTGTAGCGACTTTTTCTCCATCATATATTCCCTTTTTAGCTTGATTTAACACATTTAATGATAAATCTGTAGCTAATAATTTCTTGTCCCATTTATTAACTTTAGTTTTAAAATAGTCTTCTATTATCATTGCGAGAGTATATGGTTCTTCACCTGTTGAACTAGCTGCACACCAAACTCTTAAATCTCTATTTTTAGCATGTTCTTCCCAAAAAGGTAATACCGTATCAGAAAAATAAGAGAAATGTTCTGCTTCTCTCATGAAATACGTATGATTTGTTGTGACCTTATCTATAAGACGACTTAGTTCTTTCCCATCTTTATCTGCTTGAAGACGTTTATAATATGCCATAAAGCTATCAATTCCAAGTTCTGTTAGCATATTACTTAGTCTTCCTACAAGCATAGCTTTTTTCTCGCTTTTTAGATGTATGCCACTATGTTCTTTAATATATTTTGCTAATAATTTAAATTCTTCATCGCTTATTTTTATCATTTAATCACCTCTACTATTTTTTTAAAAGGGATGCGTAGCATCCCTTTTTCTTTGTTTACTGGAAAGTTCTATATATAAATTTTATGAGTAGATACATCTCATGAAATGTCTAGGACACTTTCCTTAATATTTCTCAAAATCAGAGTCACTTAGTGATATTTTCTTTGTTCTCCTATTATCATTTGATCCTTGTTCTTTATTTTGCATGCTCTCAAGCATTTTTAAAACTTCTGGGTCCATAGCCTCGCCTTTTACACTTCTTTTTGCACTATTTCGAAGTTTAAAGGTCTCTACTTGTGTTTTAAGCAGTTCTGCTTGACCTGATAACTCTTCACTAGCTGCTGCTGTTTCTTCTGACGTTGCACTTGTTGTTTGTACAACATCAGATATTTGAGTTATTCCTTGATTAATTTGATCTACTCCAAGAGCCTGTTCTTGTGATGCTGTTGCAATTTCACCTACAAGTAACGTCGCTTGTGATATACCTTCAACTATTTCCTTTAATGCTTTTGCGGTTTCATTTGCAATCTTTGTACCGCCTTCAACTTTTTGAATAGATCCTTCAATCATTGCTGTTGTTTCTTTTGCTGCATTTGCAGATCTAGCTGCAAGGTTTCTAACTTCTTCTGCAACAACTGCAAAACCTTTACCATGTTGTCCCGCTCTTGCAGCCTCAACTGCTGCATTAAGTGCTAGAATATTAGTCTGGAATGCGATATCATCTATAACTTTAATTATCTTACTAATGCTATTAGAGGAATCATTAATTTCTGTCATTGCACTTAACATATCTGCCATTTGTGAATTGCCTTTTTCAGCACCTTTTTGCGCTGACGTTGTCATTTCTTCTGCTTTTTCTGCACTTGCAGCATTTTGTCTTGTTTGTGCTGCAATTTCTTCTATTGAAGCAGTAAGTTCTTCTATAGAACTTGCTTGTTCTGTAGCACCTTGAGATAATGACATGCTTGAATCCGAAACTTGTCTAGACCCTGAAGCTACTTGTTCTGACGCCGAATTAATATTTGTCATGACTTCATTAATATTTTCTATCATTAATCTAAAAGCTTTTGCTAATTCTCCTACCTCGTCTTTAGTATCTAACTCTATCGTAACATTAAGATCTCCATCTGCTATTTGATTAGCTGAGACAACCATTTTCTTTAAAGGTTTACTAATAATTCCTGATAAAAATAGTCCAAGTAAAATAGATATTATCATTCCTATTATCATTGTAATAATCAATATAAGCCTTGATGCTGTCATATTTTCTCCTGCATTTATAACAGATTCTGCTCCTATTTGTTTATTAATATCAATAATAGCAGTAAGTAACGACTCTGCTTTATCAAAGGATTTTGAATTTCTAACAAATGTCATTTCTTTCATCTGATTAGCCATTTCTTCTATAGCTTCTGTATCTGTTTCCGGCATTGAATGATATACATCACTTTGTTCCATATATTCTTCGGAATTTGCTACACAAGTCTCCCATTGTGTCTCAAATTCATTCCACTTTAGCGCTTCTTCAGGTGTTTGAGGTATCTGAGCATACCGATTCCATGCTTCCTCAATTCTAGCAAGGGATGCTACATATCTCGATTTCTGATCTGCAACATCTTCTTTAGTCAAATTCTTTAATAGTAATGTTCTCTCAACAACTTTCATCGCTGTTTGTGATTCCCTAATTATTGCCAATGACTCAATACTAGGCAATCTTACTACACCTAGTTCATTAACTTCTTTACCTATATTTCCAATACTTACAACACCTACTATTCCAATAATTGAACCGATAATCGCAACTATCATAAACCCACTTATTAATTTAGAACCAATTTTTCTGTTTAAAAACCATTTCATATTTATTATCTCCTATTCGCTTGTTTTTTTGAGCTCTCCCATTTCACTTTCATCAAGTAACTTTTCACAATCAAGAATCAGCGTTACATGTTCTTCACTCTTACCTACACTTTTAATATATTTTCTACCACTTGTGTTTAAATTAGGTGGTGGCACTATATTATCATCACTAATATTTAATACTTCTGATACTGCATCAACAATAATGCCAATCGATATATCCACAACATCTATAACGATAATACATGTTCTATCATTATAATCTTTTGGTTCCTTTTTAAACTTTAGTCTTACATCCATTACAGGAATTATCTTCCCTCTCAAGTTGATAATACCTTTAACAAAAGCTGGAAGTTCAGGAACAACTGTTATTGGTTGTATTCCCACAATCTCTGTAACATACATAATATCAATTCCATAAAATTCATTTCCTAATGAAAAAGTTAAAAATTTACCCTTTTGAGTATCCTCTTCTAATTCATCAAATACTGCATTCATTTCATTATTCATTCTTTCACCTCTTTAAATTTGTATTAATTATTGACGTTTGATGAATTTATCACCTATGTAGCAACTCGTATAGTTCCTATGGAAATCTCTACCAAAAACTTATGCTCTCACCTCCAAATAATCTGTGCTTTGTTATTCAAGAACACGTTCGTTTATATTTAAATTTATTTTTGATAACAGTTTTTCACACCTTCACATTATTATCAACTTTTGATAAATCAAATTCACCAACATCTAATAT
>JAOZKH010000229.1 GCA_029935405.1 Vallitaleaceae bacterium
AGGTAATCCACTTTTTGAATATAAGGACATATTATTTTCTTAAAGCCTTAGCGATGCTTTCAGCATCAAAAGTAACACCAAGTATAGATGCTAAAATTTCGACTAATGTCATATTTTTACCTACTTTGTTTAATTAATCAGAAATTTCTTGTATATTATTGTAATTGACATATGCCAATTACAATGTTAGTATATTCATATATTAGAATAAAAAGAAAACCATGTCGGAAGGAGACAAAAATATGAAAATATTAGATTTAGTAATTATTGGCGGAGGACCTGCTGCAATCACATTAGCGAAAAATATTAAACAAGAACGTGAGATAACAATTTTCAGACCAGAAGATCACTCAATGATTTATTGTGCAATGCCTTATGCAATAGAAGGTATTATGCCTTTAGAAAAAACGCTAAAGACAGATGCTTTAGTGACTGAAGTTGGTGCTAAGCTAATTCGAGAAAAAATAGTTGATGTTAATTATAAAAATAAGATACTTATATCTGAAACTGGTAATAAGTATACATATAAACAACTGATTATAGCTACAGGCGCAGAACCAATTATTATACCGATTAAGGGTGTAGACCTTCAAGGAGTTATGAGTTTTAAAACTGAAAAGGATTTAAAGACTGTTATGGAAACAGTTTCTAATGAGTTAATAGAAGCTGTAGTAATTGGTGCAGGAGCTATAGGAATCGAGTTGGCTCAAGCACTTAACTCAGTTAATGTAAAAACTCATCTAATTGATATATTCCCTACAATATTACCTAATATGATGGATGAGGATATGATTGAAGTACCAATGAAATCATTAGAAAATTCAGGGATTCAATTACATATGAATGAAAAAGTTGTAGAGCTCTGCGGAGAAAAAACAGTAGAAACAATAAAATTCGATAGTGGAAAACAAATAGATTTTGATAGTGCTCCGTTAGTAATATTTGCAGTGGGTATGAAACCTAGTATTGATTTTTTGAAATCTAGTGGAATTTCTATTGGTAGAACAGGAATTCATATAAATAGTAAAATGGAGACAAATATTAAAGATGTATTTGCAGTCGGCGATTGTTGTGAATTCATATCTGGAATTACTGGTGAAGTTGTTCTTGGTAAATTAGCAACAAATGCAGTACCAATGGCTAGAATGCTAGCAAAAAATCTATTAGGAGACGATAGAAGTTATGCTGGTTTCTATAATGGAGCAGCTACTAAAGTTGTGACGCATTTTGTTGGTAGTACAGGGCTTAAAGAATTAGCAGCAAAAGATTTAGGATATGATACGATTGTTGGTGAAGCTGACATGACAACAGCTTTTCCTATTATGCCATTTGCTAAAAAAGTGAAATTGAAATTAATAGCAGATAAAAAGACTAACAAAATATTAGGTGGTCAAATTATAAGTGGTGAACCCGTAACTGATAAAATTGACAAAATAACAATGGCGATTCAGTTTGATATTACAGTAGATCAACTTGTGCAGTTAAGTTATGCATCACAACCATATCAATCATTTTTTCCTGCTAATAATCTTATTGTTCAAGCGAGTGAGCAAATTATTACAAAAAGAAATAAGTAATGAGCAACAAAAAAATATTTTACGCATTTATTTGGCACGGCGTATTTCTAGCATTAACTAAGTCGATGCTTGATTTGAACACAGTGTTTCCTTCTTTAATAGATGAAATGACACATTCAAAAGTTATATTTGGAATATTATACTCTGTTATGCTTGGAGTACCTTTGATCTTTAATATTGTATTTAGTCACTATTTAAAAACCTTTAAAAAGAAAAAGAAAGTACTTTTATTTGGTATTTATTTAAGAAGCTTTTCTTTTTTAGGTATGGCACTATTTACTATCTTTTATGCAATCGATCGACCAATGTTAACGACTGGAAGTTTCTTTGTTTGGATATTTTTATTTTCAATCAGTGCAGGGTTTGCAGGAATATCCTATGCTGATATCATTGCAAAAACGATGAAACCTATTGAACGTAATAAATTGTATGCAACAAAGCAATTTATTGGTTCGATAGCTGCACTTTTTGGTGGATTTTTAATCAAAAAAATATTTAGTATGCCATCAATTGTTTACCCTTATCAATATGGTATCAGTCTATTTATAGGTGCGTTTGGATTATTTGTAGCATCATTTGGCATAATTACAATTAAAGAACCTGATAGTATAATATATGCTGAAAAAGCGGATAAATTCATTGATTTTATTAAAACAATTCCAAGCATTATTAAAAAGGATGCACATTTTAAGAATTTCATTATTATTGAAAACCTTGCTAGTTTTAGCATTATGATACTGCCTTTTTACATTATATTTGCAAAACAAGTTTTTGATTTAGATCAATCATACATTGGAACATTTTTGATTGTGCAAATTACTGGAACGGTTTTTTCGAATATCATTTGGGGCATATTAGCAACTAAAAGAAATGCGAAAACAGTTGTAAAAGTATGTATAGCCATTGGGGCTTTTCTACCTATTCTTGCTATTGTACTGTCGTTTACTTCAGTATATATTTATTCGATAATTTTTGTTTTATTAGGATTTATTATTAGTGGTAGACGTGTCGGATTTGAACCATATTTATTAGATATCGCACCTGATGATAGACGTACGGAATATCTAGGGATTCGAGGAACAATGAATTTGTTTGTAGTCATACTTCCGATTGTAGGAGGATTATTTATAGACGTAGTAGGATTTTATACTACTTTTACTATAGTAAGTTTTGTTATGCTAATTGCACTTTTTTTAATGAAAGATTCAGTAGTTAGTTAAGGTGTTAAAACGAAAAAAGTGGACTACAAAATACAGGTAATCCACTTTTTGAATATAAGTATATATTATTTTCTTAAAGCCATAGCAATGCTTTCAGCAGCTTTTATTAATGGGAATCCTGCAGGAGAAGCGGTTAATAATGGTTG
>JAOZKH010000074.1:0-1888 GCA_029935405.1 Vallitaleaceae bacterium
TGGAAACAACGGTCCAAAGGCTACTGTATTCTTCATCGCCCTTGCATAAGTTGTAGGTACTACATCTACATGAACTAGTATGTCTAATATCTCTTCACCTTCGTTTTGCTCCTCAACTCTTTTTACTCTTATAAGATTTTGTGTTCCACTTATTAATTCAGACTCATTTAATTCTACAAATTCCTTAAACAATACTAGCTCCTCCTTATTACTGTCTAATTCAAGAATATCATATATTTTTTGAATATCAAGTAAATTGAGTCTCTCAATGTTTATGTACTTGAATAGGTGTATCTCTTCTGATATAATACTACAAATGCAAACAACTATGTAGTTTTGACACCTTAAACAACTATTAAATCTTTAAAAACCGAGGCAAAGGATATTCTATGAAAAAACCAGATTTACTTAATGATTCAATTAAAAAACTTTTTTACTTTTACTTGTCTAGTTCAATAATAGGGATGATTATCCGTTCACTTCATAATTTTTTGGATGGGATATTTGTTGGTAACGGTGTTAGTGAAGAAGCCCTTGCTGCGGTGAATATGACTATGCCACTCATTGCTTCTTTTACTTCTGTTGCTTTATTGTTTGCATCAGGTGGTGCCACTTATGTTTCAATTGAACTAGGTAGAGGTAACAAGGACAAAGCACAAAACTATTTCATCGGCTCTATGATTACGATGCTAGCATCTGTCTTTATTATTCAAACTCTATTTTTTCTCTTTAAAGATGGTATTATAGCCATTCTTGGTGCCAATGATGTACTTCGCCCACTAGTAGATGAATACGGAACGGTCATGATGGCTTTTGCCCCGATGATGGCATTAAATATTGCTTTAAGTATTTTTGTCCGAAATGATGGCAACCCAAAATTAGTTATGCAATCCAATGTTCTTGGCGCAATAATCAACGCAACTTTAAATGCACTTTTTATTTTTGGTTTTGGATTAGGATTATTTGGTGCAGCCTTAGGCACAGGCTTAGCTCAATTTGTAACAGCAGGCATCTTAGTTTTACATTTTACTAAAAAGACCGGATATCTGCATATTAGTTTTAAGTCCTTTAAATATTCCCTTATTAACATGGGTAAAGCCATGCAGGTAGGTCTCCCAAGTTGGATTGGCGAAATTGCCTTTGGTATTGTTTGGCTTATTATGAATAGAGTCATTATGGACATTAAAGGAGAAATAGGTGTCAGCGCCTTTAGTATTACCTTCTACGTCTGTAATTTTGGTTATGCGGTTATGTATGGTGTTGCTCAAGCAATACAGCCAATTATCAGTTTTAATTTTGGCGCACACCGTTATGACAGGGTTAAAGAAGCGTTCCGTTTAGGACTTTTTGATGCCTTTAAAATTGGTGGTTTTTTCATGTTTATTTCCATAATTTTTGCTTATCCTATCGTTAAACTCTTTGGCGCAGATAGTGAAGAACTCATTAGTCTTGCTGTATCCACTAATAGGTACATTGCCTTTACATATCTTTTTGTGGCGTATAATGCCATAACATCCACATTTTTCCAATCTATTGGCGACGGAAAAACTTCATTAATAATTCAAGTCCTTCGCGGTTTCTTGTTGACTTTATTTTTCATATTAATCCTTCCAAAATTTTTAGGCTTCTTAGGGATTATGCTTGCATATCCATTATCTGAAATCACCGGTAGTATCTTGTCCGCTTTCCTTATGAAAACGAAACAAAAGGTTATAAAAGGTATTATGTAACAATAATAATCTCTTTAATTCTTTCGTGCTTCCATTTCAAAAGTAATTAATTCTTTAAGTACTTCATATTTTTCAGATTCAATAAGAAAAAACAATGCAGCGAATCTACACTTTCCATAAATCTCGCCTTCTATAGCTATATTAATACCCATTTGACA
>JAOZKH010000074.1:1988-3225 GCA_029935405.1 Vallitaleaceae bacterium
TTTGACATTCTATTTACCTCCTCTAGTTTTTCTAACTATTGAATCGTAACATAAAATTCCACTTTTGAAAATAACTGTCCATTGATTTGTAACGTGAAGTGATACTTGCCTGTATAGAGGCGTTTAGTAGTCATTTTCTTAAATGTATGGTTCTTTGATATTGTCATTCGTTGATTTTTATCAAGAACTATTTTCTTGATTTTAAAAACCTTTGTTGCTCTTTTTCCCTTACTCATGGGATACTCAACAATATAGTCAATCATCAATTGTTCTTTGCTTAATCCTCTGATTTCAAACTCAAAGCCTATCGTATCTCCTTGATAATCAAATACATTCAAATCACTTTTAGTCAATGTGATATCAGACACTTCAATCTTTGGAACATTATTATAACCTAGTAGCTCTAGTGCCTTAATATTTCCTTTTTTTATCAACGTTCTCAAACTATGGTGAATGATATAATCCATTTCTTTAATACCTTGAGCTCCACTTTTCTTCCATTTTTGCAATTTTTTCATGGTAAATGCTGGGTCTATTTTAGATATATCATTTAAATGATTTGCCACAGATCTAGTTACATAACGGTCATTATCGCTAAATAAATTATCTAGAATTTCCCCACTACAACTATAATTAACATCGATTTTCATTGCCCAAGGTAATTTTGGCCTTAAGCCTTCACACGCAAGTCTTCTTTGATGAACATTATCACTTAAAGACCATTCCCTCATCACTTCTAACGTCTTTACTGGAAATAGATTTATAAAAGCACGTATTGCAAATTCTGCTGAAAAACTTTTTGTAAATTCTCCTAAAGCAGATAGAGAAATATCAAGAACCTCTTCTCTACAACCATATATTTCTACATATTCTGAAAAAGCAGCAAAAACAAATTGGCCTTCTTCTTGTGCAATTAACGCCTTATACAATATTTCTAAAGTCTCTTGATAATCAAGTTCAATATATGTTTTTATACATTTACACACCAAAGATATTCGTTGTTTTAACTCTAACTCTGGTAATTTTTGCATAATCGTATTATAAAAATTCTCTTGATTAAATGTCTGATAATTATCCTCTATACAACTAGTCAACATCTTTATTGTTGTCTTATTAAAGTATTTATCCTTCAATAATATTTTTCCTTTTGTTTCTACATTTTTTATATCCATAATTTACCTTCTTCCGTTAACAACCGCTAGCGGACGAGACGGAGTCTCTTTGTTTTGACTACAGG
>JAOZKH010000074.1:3325-11257 GCA_029935405.1 Vallitaleaceae bacterium
GTCACATTCCTTCCGTTAACAACCGCTAGCGGACGAGACGGAGTCTCTTTGTTTTGACTACAGGAATGTTTCCTATTTGAATTTTATGGCTTGATGACTGCCATAAAATATCAAGGTCACATTCCTTCCGTTAACAACCGCTAGCGGACGAGACGGAGTCTCTTTGTTTTATTATACATTTTTTTTGTGAGAATGTTAAGTGGTGGTGGTGGAGTTGTCCGTAAACGGATAATAACTTGAATAATTACCTGTATATGGTAATAATTGATATGAGATGAAATGAAGTTTGAAAAATACATTAAGGGAAAAAAACATACACTTAAGAGTATTTCTGATGCATGTGGAATTCCTTATTCGACATTGCATAAAAATATTGAAAATCCAACCATTATCAAAGGAGTTAATCTAAAGAAGCTAAGTGAGTTTCTTGAGATATCTATGGATGAATTATGGGATTTGTTAAATTCGGATAATACTTCATTGCTTAATGTTTTGTTAGAACAAAAAAGGAGGAAACGAGATATATATTTGAAACCAATACTTTACTTGATGGTGAAGAAGGTAGTAATATTGATGACGTTGTTGAAACAGCCAATCATTTTTACTTATTTGATGTAATGCTTGAAGATGTTGAAAAATTATTAACTGAAAAGATGATAAAAACATAATCACATTCCTTTTATCATTGAGGATAAATTTAAAGCCTTTTATTATCGAGGATTATCTGAGTATAAGAACGAGAAAAAATGGTTAATGGACACTTGTCTATCGATGCAAGATACTTATCAATCAAAAGTAGATTACTATCTTTCCGTATAGATTGACTAGAAAATAAACATAATAGCAACGCCTGCAATAGCTGCAAAAACTCCTATTACTTCTTTATATAGGAGTTTTTCTTTATGTAGAAAAATCGCTACAGGTATTAGAATAATTGGTGTAATAGATGTTAGTGTTGATGCAACTCCAGGTGTAGTATAGTTTAAAGCTAAAAGTGATAATGAAACACCGATAAAAGGCCCAAAAACCGAACCAATAATAGTATATTTCATAGCTTTTTTATAAGTGAAAGCCTTTACTACATTTCTCCAACCTTTTCTATAAGTAATAAAAAGTGTAAAACTTATTACTGCTGCAATAATTCTGATTTGTGTAGAAGCAAAAGGGTCATAAATTAATGAACCAGAAGTCATACCTAGTTTCCCGATAATATAACCTAAAGCTTGACAAAATGCACCTCCAAAAGCTAACAAAATCCCTGCTATCGGATGAGCAAATTTTACTTTCTGGCGGTTATCAGAGGAATCTTTTGTTAATATTACTATTGCTATACCAGTTACAGTAACAAACATTCCAACAACCTGAGCTAAAGTCATTGTATCGCCAAGTATTATATAGGCTAATATGGCGCTCATAGGAGGTACACTTGAGAAAACCAACATAGATATTCTTGCACCAATTAGTGTGAAAGCTTCAAATAGAAGCAAGTCCCCAATAAAAAATCCAATAATACCAGAGAGAATCAACCACTTCCAAGTGTCAAAAGATGCGTCTGTAGGAAATGGTAACCCTCGTACAATCCATGTGTATATCATTATAAATATAAATGCAAACCAAAGCCTAATAATATTTAGGGTAAGAGAACCCATTTTTTTACCTGCGTGTTCGAAAGCAGTTGAAGTAATCGCCCAACAAACTGCAGTTAATATTGCAAGAATTTCACCTAAATAGTTATTCATGAGTGTTCCTACCTTGCACCCATACATCTTTAATATTGCCTGTCTGTGCTAATAACAACACTTTATGCAATAAATCCTCTGGGTGTTTTTCTTTATAAAATCTAGGAATATTCTCCTTCGTATTGATAATTTGAACATCAAAAGCATAACCTTTTTCTAATTTTCCAACAGGTATACCAAGGGCTTTTCCACCTGCTACAGTAGCTAGATAAAATGCATTATTTAAAGTTATTGCCGCATTCTTTCTACCTCTGATCTTTTTATCAAGTCTAGGATTCACCCCATCTTGAAGCATTTTTGAAGAAATCACCGCTTGTCGAATTCCATGATAAATACTAGGACTATAACCTCCTGATATATCCGTAGCTAATCCAATATTAATTCCCCTAGAATGAAACTCTTTTACAGGTAATACTGCATTGGCAAAGTATGCATTTGATAAGGGACAATGAGCGATTGTTGTTTTACTAGCAATCATAATCTCAAGGTCAGCATCTTCTAAAAATGGAGCATGAGCAACCATAGATTTTTCTCCCATTAGACCAAACTCCCAAAGAGCCTTCACATCATTTTTGCCTAATTTTTCTTTCACGAATCCATGTGCCCAATCACTTTCACTTGCGTGGGTTTGAATATGTACATCGTATTTTTTTGCAAGTTTACCAAGCCCTTCTAGACTTTCATTAGTACATGATGGTATAAATCTAGGTGTTATCACTGGATAAACTTTCTGCTCATAGTTATCCTTTAGTTTAAGGACATCTTTAATAAAATTTTCAGTTTCAGTAATAGAAGACTTTCCATCAAAATCCTTGTAGTAATCAGGACATCCTGCTGGATCATCCATTGCTACTTTTCCAACAAATCCGCGTTGACCCTTTTCTCCACATATTTTTGCTAATAATACAGAAGCTTCACGGTCTACAGTTGCAAAATACACCCCTGTAGTTGTACCATTTTTCAGGGTTATATCCACAACATCTTCATAAACCTCTTTTGCAAAATCAAGATCTTTAAATCTAGCTTCTAAGGGGAATGTATATTCATCTAACCAAACTTCAAGAGGCTTATCAAGTGCTGTACCTGATTGAGCCCACTGAGGTGCGTGGATATGTAAGTCCACAAAACCTGGGAGCATAATTTCATCATCTTTTAATACATGTAGTTGATTATTATCTCTGTATTTAAATAGAGTTTTCTTGTATTCTATATCATCTTCATTAAATACTTTTTCTATCATACCATTTTCATTAACACATATTAGCTGATTATGCATATATTCAACTTCATCAAAATTCTTACAATAATATCCACTTGCTTGAAATGCGAATTTTTTATTCATCCTAATTCTCCTAGTTCTATCTCTTGCTTGTTAGTCATCAACAGAATTTTTCATCATGGTAAAGCTACCAATATTAAGTATATAACAAAAATCACAAAAGCACAGCTATATTTATATATGAAAAAATATAATTACTATTTCGAACCTTTTATTTTCTCAGACGTAGTATATAATGTAAACATAAGTTAAGCGGATGGAAGGTGGATGTTATGGATGAGCGATGGTTATGGCTAACAGTGGTTGTCTTTGTACCAAATGCACTTGGTATCATCATTTATCTAATTGTAAGAGTTAATGGAGAAAAACGCATGAAATGTCATCAATGTGGTGGTGTAGTTTAAAATGATTATAGCAAATTCCCCTTTCTATTTTTGTAGTGCTACCTATCGATTTATTTCAAAAAAACAAGAATAGTATAATAAAATATAGGTATAAAAAGTGCTGGTATCATATTCCCAACTCTATTTTTTTTATCACCTAGAAAGTTCAATCCGACTCCGATTAATATCAATCCTCCAATTGCTGACATCTCTACTATCGCTATATCAACAATTAAAAAGCTTACTTCTCCAGCCGTAATGGTAATAAATCCTTGATATATTATGATTATATTTTCATATATTTAATACTATATTTTATATTCAGCAACAGTATATTTCTTTAATTTCTCGTAATCTACTTTTATACCTAATCCTATATCATTAGGCAATTGTATTTTTCCATCTATCATTTTAAATTTAAAATCTACAATATCATCTATTAAATAATCTAGTGGCGGTCGTAAGTCACGAGGGTAGTCGAGTCCTTCTAACGTTGCACAAGCTAGATTCATCGATATAGCTTGTGCCATTTGTGCATCATTTAAGTCATGAATACTTCATCCAAGCAAATTGGCGTTTTTATTGTTTTACAAAGCTTGGAATGCTCAACTAAATCTCCATTACCAAAGGGTTGTTCAATCATCAGCAATTAATTGATTATTCTCTAAATATAAATCTATCTCGCCATAACCTAAGTGGAAATATTTACCAGCAAACGCTTCAAGTGATTCTGTCGTAATAGCGTTTTGATGTCGGTTCTGCTCAAACTTCTTTTTGATTTTCCGACTATTTGCTATTTTTGATTCTGTGAATTTAGGTATTGCCGATAAAAAAATATTACTCCTGGTTAATTTTGAACCATACCAAAAATTATTATGTGGAGCTAGACCTGTTCTATGTGATAATAGGTCAATCATTGTTATTCTTTTTGTTGCGAACTCATCAAACATACGAAACTCTGGAATGTAATTAATAATTGCTTTGTCCCATTCAATCTTACCTTCATCTACAAGGATTCCTACCGCCATAGCTGTAAACGCTTTTGTAATAGATCCAATACTAAATATAGTTTCTTTATCTATTTTTTTATTTTTATTTACATCTTTATAACCATATACATTTGAAAGTAATTCCATTCCGTTTTGACTAACCGATATTGTTGTACCTGGAATTAACATTCCTAAGAAAATAGAAATTTTAAATTCTTTAAATGCAGTGTAATCTATTTGTGGGTTTTCAAACCACCCAAGTTTAGTTCCAATCGGTGCTAAGCTTAGATTTGTTATTAAGGTAGATACAAGTATTGCTATGCCTATTTTTTTCCTACTACATATCCAAATGGCAAGGCAAACGCAAGAATTGACATTTCAAACATAAATCCCAGTACATACTCTAACTACCACCTCTGTAATTGAACCACTGAGAAGCTTTCCATACGCAAATCCCTTATCGTATAGTTTCCCTGATAATACTAACATTGGTGTTCTCTTTGGTGATAGGCAGTTAAATCGACCTTCTGAGACTAGAATTACGTATATTTTGTTAATTCAATTTATTTGTGTTAAGGTATACATTGACTATATATCAACATGATATTGATAGTAATTATATAAACTTTAATGGAATTAAGGAGAAATAGAGTATAGTATATGACTAAAAAAACTAGAAAAAGTTCAAAAAAAAAATTAATAAAACTTTATATTATTATTTTATTAATGATTATCTTTACCTTCACTCCGTTTTTTCAAGTAGTGAAAAGTTATACTATCATGAGTGTATACTCAAAAAAACATGAAATAAATTCGTTTATCAAAGATATGGGGATATCTATTCATATGCCTGGCGGATTATCGACTTTAAAGAAAGATTATTATCCTTTTGTTATGACCTACGATACGTCTGATGAATTTAGTGAATATTTAAATATGAATATAGATTTAATTATTTTATATAATTTTGGAGCGATGGAATGGTTAAAAGGGTCATCACTGATGTATAATGAATCTTCACCTTATTATAGCTCTTTTTACGGAGCATACATTGCAAAAAATAATGGTATTTCAAGACAGTTCGGTACGCAAGATAATGGCAATATAAATATAAAAGAAATAATGGAAGTTACTAATTTTGATCTAAAAACATTAGTTCTTAGAAGTATTGGTAATGAATCACCTGAAATAGAATATGAAGTTGTAAATATTGAGAACCCTTATCAAAGAATAATAGATGGAATATCTTTTGATGTATACGATGTAGATATTAATATGGATGGGATGAATCATGTATTTGTAAAAGATTATACCGCATATATTCAATATGGTCGTCCTGTAAACAAAGAAGGACTAATAGAGTCTTTTAAAAAGATTAATAATTTTGGAAGAATATATGTATACTTTGATTATAATACAAAAGTAAGTTATTTCTTCTATATTATTGCGCCATCTTCAAAAATAATAGAGGATACAGAAGAAAATTTTATTCTTCCTGCAGATATTATAGGAATTACTCCTTAAGTATATAATACTACCTACTATTTCAGGAGGCTTATCAAGTGCTGTACCTGATTGAGCCCACTGAGGTGCTTGGATATGTAAGTCCGCAAAACCTGGAAGCATAATTTCATCTTAATTCTCCTAGTTCTATCTTTTACTTAACCTAAGCTTACTATTCATATAATCCCTCCACCCAACAAATGAAAATAATATATTTATAACTACACCTTAATCATTTATTAAATAACATTGCACGCAACTTGTAAAGCATCCCACGTTGGAGAAAATGGTGGAGCATAGCCGAAGTCTATCCATCCCAGTTCATCTGTTGAAAGTTTAGCATGAATAGCAACAGCTGCTGTATTTATGCGCAATGCTGAACCAGAATAACCTACGATTTGAGTTCCTAATAATTGATGTGTTTGTCTATCTGCAACCAATTTAATTGTTATTGACTGAGAATTAGGATAATAAATTGCATGATTATGAGATTTAATAGTTTTTGTAATATAGTCTAATCCCATCTGCTTAGCTTCTTTTTCTGATAATCCAGTTTTTGCACCTTCTAAATCAAATACTTTTATCATTGAAGTTCCTAGCGCCCCTAAAAACTGTGTATTTTCACCTCCAATAATTGAACCAATAAGCTTCCCTTGTTTATTAGCATTTGTTGCTAAAGGAATATACTCTTCATAAGAATCTTTTAATCGATGATATACAGAAGCACAATCACCTGCTGCATAAATATCTGGAATTGATGTCTCCATTTGTTTATTTACTTTTATTGCTCCGTTTTTTAACTTATCAATATCTCCGCCTGAGAACATTTCAGTATTTGGGCGAACTCCTACTGATAGAATAACTAAATCAGCATCATATTTGTTCTTATTCGTTACAACTCCTTCAACTTTTGTATCCCCATAAAAACTACTCACCGCTTCACCTGTTTTTACATTAATTCCACGATTTAGCATTTCCTCCTTTAGCATTTCAGAAAGTTCAATATCTAAATGAGGAAGTATCTGATCTTGGAACTCTATTAACGTAACTTTTTTACCTAACTCTCTTATGTTTTCAGCTAACTCTACTCCTATAAAGCCACCTCCAACAATAACTATATTTCGAATTTCGTCTTTCTGTACAGATGATTTAATTGCAACACCATCATTTAGTGTAGATAATACATTTATATTATCAAGAGAAGCACCTTCCCAAGAAGGACGTATTGGAGACGCCCCTGTCGCTACAATTAATTTATCGTATTTTGTAGAAAATTCTTCTTTTGTTCTAAGATTTTTAACATTTACTAATTTTTCTTTTGTATTTACATTTAAAACCTCATGTCGATCAAATACTTGAATACCTATTTTTTCAAACTGTTCTTTTTTTCTTATTACTAAACGATCTGGATCTTTAATCTTATCACCTACTAAATATGGTAAACCGCATGCTCCATAAGATAGATCCTCACCTTTTTCATACACAATAACTTCGGCATTTGGTAAACTTCTTCTAACTTTACTTGCTGCACTCATACCTGCTGCAACACCACCTATAACAACTATTTTCATAATATTAACTCCTCTTCTACATTATTTATGATTAAGGTCTCAAACCTAGTCCAATACTACATTAATTACAACAGGGTTATGGTCCGAAAACTCAAAGTTTAAATCAATTACTTCTGAACTTACTAAATGAATATTTGGCGAAAGGATAAAACCATCAATAACTCCAGTCTGAGTTACTCCTTCTTGATATGGTTCATTTAACAACCTATACGTTGGTGTTCCATCTCCATATGCAAAGGTCCAGTCATCACTTATCCAATCTTCATTAATATTATTTGGGAGCCAGTAGTCACCATTTTGATACAATGGATATGAATTAACGTCAACTTTTGGAAAAGTCTGATTCCAATCACCACCTAGGATGACATAATTTCCTTTATTGTATTCATTAGTTATAAATGATTTTACATACTCTAATTGTTTAGCACTCATTTCTCCATCTCCATAAGCTGAAAAATGTGCATTAAT
>JAOZKH010000016.1:0-1250 GCA_029935405.1 Vallitaleaceae bacterium
ACATATAAGGTACACAAAACTGTCACATAAGCTTTATATAATGTAATTAACAAAATGAAAAAATTAATCGTAACACTAACAACTTTAACAATGTTAACAATGAGTTTATTATCAGTAGCAGCAGCAGAAACAGTTGAAGAAGTAACCGTAACAACATCTAATATGGATGCAGACACATTTCTTGATTTAAGAGTAGCGCAGTTAGATGAAGCTTTAGCAAATGGAATTATTGATCAAGGATGTTGAATCAATATGTAATTGTTGATTTCAATATCCTTTTTACTAAATTCACAACAAATATATTACATCCATGATATAATGTAACACGGAAGGAAGTGGTTATATGAAAAGTAAATTACAAACAGCTAGATTAATTATGCAAATTTTAGGTATCATTCTAACTTTTCTAGGATTTTTTATCAATTACCAAGTTACTACAGCTATCATTATAGCCATAACAATTTTTGCTGGTGCTTATTTTTGTGGTTGGATTTGTCCATTTGGAACTATACAGGAACTTTTAGGTCGTTTAGGTAAATTTATTGGACTTCCTCAATATAAGATGCCTAAGTCAATTCAGAAATATCTGAAATTCTCAAGGTATATTCTTGCAATTCTTTTTGGCTTATTTACACTCAATATTCTATTTACACTATTTAATTATGATCCGAGAAATAATCTTGATAATATATTACAAGGTAAAGCAATTTCATTAGTTGCAATTATTATTATTATTTCCTTTTTGATTATTGCAATGTTCTTTGAAAGACCATTCTGTAATTATCTATGTATAGAAGGTGCAAAACAAGGTATACTAAGCTCTCTTCGAATATATACTATTAAGCGAAATACTAAAACCTGTATCAATTGTAAAAAGTGTGATAAAGTCTGTGCAATGAATATTGAAGTATCTAAGACTAAGCAACTACATTCTACACAATGTATTAATTGCTTCGAATGTATTGATGCTTGCCCTGTTAAAGAAACTTTAACCTATAATAAAATAACTAAAACACCTTCAATTACAAAATATTACATAACAGCCATATCATTAATTGCTACTATTCTATTATCCAATATTATTTATGGCAATATTACAGGAAGTTATCTAATATCAATTGAAACGCCTCATTTTATTACCAAGTTACAAGATAAACTTACTGCTGTTAATGTTAATAATAATGATGCTAGTGATATTGTTGATGTTATTGCTGTTACTAATGATAATGTTGTTGATATTGATACTAATG
>JAOZKH010000016.1:1350-35835 GCA_029935405.1 Vallitaleaceae bacterium
CTAA
Organism: Vallitaleaceae bacterium; assembly: GCA_029935405.1. Taxonomy (GTDB): domain Bacteria; phylum Bacillota; class Clostridia; order Lachnospirales; family Vallitaleaceae; genus UBA1351. The sequence goes on from JAOZKH010000016.1 coordinate 1,355, forward strand.
TGATAATGCTGCTAATAATGACGTTGCTAGTGATAACATTAGCGACAGCAATATTCAAGAAAGTCAAAATAACATGAATACTTCCGCTGATGATCAATCGACTATTTTTGGTGAAGCTACTGGTATTTCCGATGGTTCTTATACCGGTATTGGTGAAGGCTATAATAACTATATTGTCGTTGAAATAACTATTGTTGATCAACTTATCACCAAGATTGAAGTTACCGATCATGAAGATGATTGGAAATGGTTTATCCGAGCTTATAATACTATTTCAAAAACTATTGTAGATGTTCAAAGTACTGATGTAGATGTTGTAAGCGGATCCACTTACTCTTCTCAGGGAATTATTCAAGGTGTTCAAGATGCTTTAAACTCTGCAAGATAAGTTAATGAATTTAATTATTGTTTTTAATCAAATTCCAATGAAATACACCAAATAACTAAAGATTGACTTGCTATTATATATTTAGTAGATAAGCCATTAGAGCTTAATCAATTTCACTAAGGAGGTAAGTCAATGAGTAAATATGATTATTTACACTCATTATATCAAGAACTTAAAACACTTGATCCAGATAGACGAAATGAAATTATGCGTGATGTAGAAAACCAATTTAAAGAGGCAGAAAGTAACGAACTTGATGAATTATTTGTAACTAATAGTTTAGGTTCACCAACAGAATATTCCAGACAATTTACTATGTCAGATCTTGAATTAGCAACAGATCCAATTATTGAACCACAGGATATTCAACCTACGCATTATACTAAGGAAACACCTACAAATAAAATAGTTTATGCAACTCCACAATCTTCCCAAAAATTACAACCTTCAAATCCCCCTATACTAATGCTATTGATTGCATTTGGAACATTACTATTTAATCTTATTATTGTTCTTGGTCCATTCGTAGCAGTGTGGAGTGTTTTATTATCATTAATCGTAACAGGTTTTGCCTTAAGTATAACAGGTATTACAGTTTTATTTTATGCTGCATTATCTATGCCAATAGCATTTGCTAGTGTCCCCCTCGTAATTATGAGTCACCCAATGTTACTATATTGTTTTGGATTTTTGTCATTAGGTATTGGCGGTTTATTATCAATTGCAATGATATATAGCATAATGTTTTGCGGTATAATTACAGCTCGCTATTTTAATTGGAATTTACGCCTAATAAGGGGGTTTTAATATGAAATCATTTAATAAAACAATGAGCTTTTTAGCTGGATTATTTGCAATTATGATTATTTTAAGCATAGCAGTAGCATCCTCATACATAAATCGAAATAACTTATCAGGTTCCGATTTATGGGGAAATTCTTCTCATATTCAATTTTCTGATGATTGGGAATTTAATGGATTATTTAGTAGTAATCATAGAAGTAGTGAATTTGAAACACTTGTTTTAACTCAAACAGATACCTTTGATCTTAAATCCGAGTTATTTATTTCTTCATCGATTGAAGAAATAACCTTTATTGAAGAAGATAGAAATGATATTATGATTGAGTTCTATAGAGAGTATCCTGACACTTCTACATATAATGTAAAATATGAGGTAACCGAAACAATTGATCGTATCAATATTTCATCAACACTAAGTATTAGGGGATTAATTATTAATAAAGATTATAGTGGAAATATTAAAGTTCACATTCCAACAGATTATCATTTCAACAAAGTTACATTAGATTCAAGTGCAACTGTTATGAACACAGATAATATATACACAAAAACCGATGTTCTAACCATACTTGCTGATTTTGGAGATATTGATATAAATATTGATCAACCAATAGAAACTGTAAGTATCAATTGTGATATGGGCGCTATTAAAATATATACGTCTAAAGCTATTGGAAACCTTGATATAAGCAATGATATCGGTGATTTGTTTTTTAATATAGATGCACCTGTCAATAATGCTAATTTTAGTAGTAATCTTGGTCAAATTTCAGGTGAATTTAAGGATGAAGTTGGTCAAGTAAATGCTTCTACAGATCTTGGGAACATAGACATTACATTCCATAAAAATGAAAATATGGTTGTGACTATCGATGTTGATTTAGGTGATAAATCTTCAGATTTCCCAACAACTAATAACTCTAAAGATTTTAGATTTTCATCAGACTTAGGTAGCGTACAAATCCACAAATATTAAACCCACATTTCCATTCAATACTTGTTTCTTATAATATTAATCAGTGGTTAGGGTGTCAAAAGTAAGTTTCAAATACTTTTGACACCTTAACCACTGATTGAATAGATTAAATAGATTGAATACCTAAACCTATAGCTTCATGTTCAAAACCTCTTCGAGGAGAACCTATAAAACCATACAAAACAACTGCAATCCAATCTCCACCGGAAGATTCGCCAACAGCTAATTCACCTCTTATTACTGCAAATGATAATCCAGTAGTTCTAAGTACAGAGTCAAGAGCAATATCTCCACGACAATATCCACTAAGCGCTTCACTTACTGCGTGATAAAGTGCATGTTCCTCATGATAGTTTTCACGAATCATGTCCTCTCTATAAACAGCAGTTTCAATAGATGCATATATTTTCTTAACATCCATAGTACCAACTTGTCCGCGTAAAAGACGATATCCTTCTTCTTCATATTGCTTAATAAGTTGATTACCTGTTTTTTTATCAGACAGTGCCAAAGTTATTGCTATTTTACCAATACCTAACTGTTCCATATTATACCTCTATTCAATATAGTAGATTGACAATGTATTAGACTGACAATATATTAGACTGACAACATATTAAAAGCAGCTAAGGTTTCAGCTTCTATTGATAATGCAGTCTTTATTACTTCACTAATTTTTTCTTCCATGTCTTTAACAAAACTTTCATCTTTGATTGAATCAATATTTACTTTCACATTTAGACAAGCAGACAGTACTGCTGTTCTTGATAACATAACTGCTACTAAGCCATCAGTTCTTGCATTTTTATTTCCTTTTTTCACAACAACTGCTGCTAGTTTTTCAACTTCTAATGATTTTTTTGCCGCTTCAAAAGGTGTTATACTAGCTGCTTTTAATCCTTCTTGTATGGCTTTTGATCTTAATACCTTATCTTTATCTGTTGTTTTTGGCATAGAAAAAGCTTTCATAACAAGATTAAAGGCATCACTATCTTTTTCAATATCTTCAAGTAAGCTTTTTCGAAGTTCACTTGCTTTTGCTGCTATATCTACCATTTCATCGTTTACTTCAATATATTTTTTCTTACCTATTGTTATGTTTGCAACCATTTCAGCTAATGCGCCACTTAAACTTCCACATGCAGCAGCAACGCTTCCTCCACCTGGAACCGGCTCTTTAGATGCTGTTAAATTTCCAAATTCTTCTATTGATAATTTTTTCATTTGTATACCTCGTTAAGTTTATTTTATTAATATATATTATTTAATTAACTATCTGTCTTTTTATTTATCTTTTTTTTTATCTTTCTATCTTCTTATTTACTTATCTGCATATTACTTGCTTATCCACACAATTTTGCCATTTTTTATAACTTGTTCTACAAGATTCATGCCTAAATGATAAGCCATAAAATCAATTGATGGTTTATTAAGAATAATCATATCACCTTTCTTACCAATCTCAAGGCTACCTATTTCATTTTGTTTATTAAGAGCACATGCTCCGTTTATTGTAAGAGCTGTAATTATTTCTTCAATAGTCATATGCATTTTAAGAGCAGAAAGACTAATAATTAATGGAATTGAATGTGTAGGACAACTTCCTGGATTAAAGTCTGAAGCTAAAGCCACACTACAACCACTATCTATCATTTTTCTTGCCTTAGCAAATGGTTCATCTAAACTAAATGCTGTTGCTGGTAATAATGTTGCTATTGTGTCACTATCTGCTAAATCCTTTATTCCTTGATCAGATACTGCCAAAAGATGATCTGCACTTGTTGCACCTACTTGTACCGCTAGTTCACTTCCTCCTAGCGATACAATTTCATCTGCATGTATTTTGCACTTAAGTCCTAATTTTTTAGCCTTTAGAAGATAGTATTTAGATTCTTCAACACTAAACACACCTTTTTCACAAAAAATATCAGCAAATTCAGCAAGATTTTCTTCTAATACAATCGGCAGCACTTCGTTAATAATAAAATCTATATATTCTTTACCTCGACCTTTATAATCACTAGGCACTGAGTGTGGCCCCAAAAATGTAGAAACAATATCAACCACATGTTCTTTATTTAATTCTTGCATAACCTTTAACTGTTTTAACTCAGTATCTTTATCAAGACCATAACCGCTTTTACCTTCAACTGTTGTTACACCCATACTAAGCATATGATTAAGTCTATTCATTCCTACATGATATAGCTCATCAAATTCTGCTTTTCTTGTCATATTAACACTACTAAAAATTCCTCCACCGGCTTTTAGAATATCCATATAACTTTCACCAGCAAGACGCATTTTAAATTCTTGTTCTCTATATCCACCAAAAACAAAATGTGTATGAGAATCAATAAAACCTGGTAATACAGTTTTGCCTGAGCAGTCAATAATCTTAGTTGTTACTCCATTATTATTATTTAGAACAATATCTTCACTTAAGTCATTCATCGTTCCAACATATGTGATAATACTATCTTCTATAATAACACATCCGTTGGTAATAATATTAAGTTCCATCATAAGCTTGCCACGCTTTGGTGCCGTCCCAGAAACTGGCACTAATTGTTCTATATTAATTAACGCTAATCTACTCATTAAGTAACCTATATTCAAGAACTTGATTAATAGAAAAATTTTCAAGTCCAAGATAATACTGAGCACTATCTACTAAAGCCTCTAGTGGAACTAATCCAATAACTTCACTCCCAAGTACATTGACACCATAGCGCTTGCACTCCATCTTAACTGTTTCAAGCACACGATATATTGCTGTTTTTGAGTAATCAGTTAAATTCATAGATACTTCTACGATTCCACGTTCTTCAAGTTCAACACCCATCGCTTTACAGTATCTAAAACCACCATTCATATGGCGAATTTGTTTACCAATTTTAGTTGCTATTTCTAAATTATCTGTATCCAACTTAATATTATAAGCTATTAATGGCATTCTAGCACCGATTGCTGTTACTCCACCTGTTGCATGAATAGTTTTTGGTCCAAAGTCAGGTATCCACTGCTCATCTTCCATTTTTTTTGCCATTCCTTCAAACTGTCCTTTACGAACTTTTGCAAGATTAACTCTATGAGTTTGAGTTGCTGACTTTTCATATAAGAAGAAAGGGTATTCATACTTAGCACTAGCTTCTTTAGCAACTTCTTTAGCAAGTTCATCTGCTTCTTCAATCGTCATATTCTTAATAGGAATAAATGGAATAACATCGACACAACCCATACGTGGATGTTGACCTTCATGTTTAGTCATATCAATATTTTTAATAGCAAGTCCAATAGCTTCTACTATTGCTTCTTTCATTGCTTTTGGCTCACCAATAACAGTTACAACACTTCTATTATGGTCTTCATCAGAACTATAATCAAGAAGTTTTACTCCCTTTTTACCTCGAAATGCATCAATGATTTTTTCAAGGTTTTTAAGATCACGACCTTCACTAAAATTTGGCACACATTCAACTATTTTATTCATTTTTTCTCTCCTATACTTATTCCAAATTTATCGATTACATTGTGAATTTTATTAAACATTTCATGAGTTTATTAATTATTTTGTGAGTTTATCAATTAACTTGTTACTTGCAACAAATGGTATCGTAATATGATTATCTTTACCATATTCACGATTGTATTGCTCAACCGTTTCCATAGCATGTTCATTACGAGCCCAGTTTCTTCTTGCAACACCTACCATTGTATCCCATGGAACGCTTGAAAGCAATATTTCATCTACTCTTTCGCTACCGTCAAGAACCATACCAAAACCACCATTAATTGCTTTTCCAATTCCAACACCTCCACCATTATGAAGCGCTACTAAACTCATACCTCTTGCTGCATTTCCTGCAAAACATTGTATTGCCATATCAGCTGTAACATTACTACCGTCTTTAATATTAGATGTTTCTCTAAAAGTTGAATCCGTACCACCTGTATCATGATGATCTCGACCTAACATAATAGTTCCCACAACACCGTTACGTACCATTTCATTAAATTTAAGTGCAATATCACGACGACCAATTGCATCTTGATATAATATTCTCGCCTTCGTTCCTACAACTAATTGATTCTTTTTTGCATCACGAATCCATATCCAATTATCTCTATCTTGACCACGACGATTAGGATCAATAACATCCATTGCCGCCTGATCTGTTTTATCAAGATCTTCCTCTTTGCCACTTAAGCATACCCATCTAAAAGGTCCATATCCATAATCAAATAACATAGGTCCCATTATATCTTCTACATATGATGGAAAAATAAAACCTTCACTTGTATCATTACCATTTTTTGCAATATCTGTTGCGCCTGCATCAAAAACAGCTTTCATAAATGCGTTTCCGTAATCAAAGAAATAAGTACCCATCTCAGATAACTTTTTAATCATCTCAAAGTGATGTTTAAGTGATTTATTAACTAATTTTCTAAAATATTCTTTATCTTCACGAAGTAATCTCGTTCTTTCATCAAAGTCTATTCCTTGAGGACAATAACCTCCATCATATGGAACATGACAAGATGTTTGATCAGATAATAAGTCAATATGAATATTCTTATCAACTGCATATTCAAGAAGATCAATAATATTACCATGATAAGCTATTGCAATAGTTTTTTTAGCCTCTTTATACTCTTTTGCTAGTGCAAATATTTCCTTTAAATCTGTAGATACTTTTGTTATCCATCCTTGTTTAATTCTTGTTTCAATTCTTGAATAATCTACTTCTGCAACAATTCCTACTCCACCAGCTATTTCTATAGCTTTTGGTTGTGCTCCACTCATACCTCCAAGTCCTGATGTTACAAATAAGTATCCTGAAAGATCTTCTGTATCACCAATTCCAAGTTTAAGCCTTCCTGCATTAACAAGTGTATTAAAGGTACCATGTACAATTCCTTGAGGCCCTATATACATAAAACCACCTGCTGTCATCTGACCATAACTTGAAACGCCCATTGCACAGGCTTTTGACCAATCAGTAGGATTATCAAACATGCCAATCATAAGTCCATTAGTTACAATTACTCTAGGACTTCTCTTATGAGACTTAAATAATCCTAATGGATGCCCTGATGAAATAACTAATGTTTGCTCATCTGTTAATTGTTCTAGATACTTTTTGATTAATCTATACTGCATCCAATTTTGACAAACTTGTCCTGTTTCACCATATGTAACCAATTCATACGGATACAGGGAAATATCAAAATCTAAATTATTATCAATCATAACTTGAATTGCTTTGCCTTCCGTACAATTTCCTTTATATTCTTCTATAGGTTTTCCATAGATATGTCCCTCTGGCCTAAACCTATAACCGTATATACGACCTTTAGTCATTAACTCTTCAAGAAACTCTGGTGCCACCTGGTCATGTAAATTTTTTGGAATATAACGAAGAGAATTTTTAAGTGCTAACTTAATCTCTCTTTCATTAAGTAATAATTCTCTCTTTGGCGCTCTTCTATATTGTGAATCAATTTCAGGCATTTTTGGTAATGTATTATCTAATTTAATAATTACATTATCAGTATCTTTATCTATATTAATTTCTTTTTCTTTGTCTATGTCATATATTAGTGTTGTTAATTTTTCACTTGTTATTAGTGTTTCACATGAATTAATATCATCATACATTTCTCTATCAGCAGTTAAAATAGGAACTACGCTTCTAATCATTGTATATGCACCTTTTGTAACTTTACCAAGGGCTTTTTTCTTGACTTTTTGTGTGTCTTCACTACTATATATATCTTCACTCTTATTTGAAGTATTTACAGAAAGTTGACTTTGCTGTTCTCTTCTAAGATCTATCGCTTGTGTTGCACACATTAATTCCATAGAAATAACACGTCTTACATTTTTAAGAATCTCTCTAGCTTTTCTTGCTCCAATAGTACCCATTGATACGTGGTCTTCTTGGTTTGCTGAAGAAGGAATACTATCTACACTTGCTGGATGTGATAATATTTTATTTTCTGATACTAATGCTGCCGCTGAATACTGGACAATCATAAATCCAGAATTAAGACCACCTTCTTTTACTAAAAACCCTGGTAAACCACTTAGAGCTGGATTAACTAAACGCTCAATTCTTCTCTCTGAAATACTAGCAAGTTCTGAAAGTGCAATTCCCATAAAGTCAAATGCTAATGCTACTGGTTGACCATGGAAGTTACCACTTGAAATACCTTCCTTAGTATCGCTAAAAATAATTGGATTGTCAGTTACAGAATTCATCTCTATTTCTACTTTTTCTTTAACAAAATTAATTGCATCACGACTAGCTCCATGTACCTGTGGTGTACATCGAATAGAATATGCATCTTGTACTTTTACTTCACCTTGAACCGTTGTCATTTCGCTACCTTTTAGCATATTTAAAATATTAAGTGCAGATTTCATTTGGCCATCATGTGGTCTTACCTCATGAATTCTTGGGTCAAGCGCTGTCGTTATTCCAAGTAATGCTTCATATGTCATAGAAGCACTTAAATCGGCAATATCTAATAATTTATCTGCATCATAAACCGTATGTGCTCCAACAGAAGTCATAACTTGGGTTCCATTAATTAAAGCAAGTCCTTCTTTTGATGTTAATTCAACAGTACTAATATCTGCTTTTTTCATCGCTTCTTCACCTGACATGATTTCACCACAATATTCAGCCTTACCAAGACCTAACATAGGCAATACCATATGTGCCAAAGGAACCAAGTCACCACTTGCTCCAAGCGAACCTTTTTCTGGTACTATCGGATGTACTTTTTTATTTAACATTTCAACCATTGTTTGAATAGTTTTAAAACGAATACCTGAGTAACCTTTTGAAAGATTGTTAATTCTAAGAAGCATAATTCCTCTAACAATTTCTGTATCAAAATTTTCACCACCACCAACGGCATGAGAAATAATTAGATTTTTCTGAAGTTGTTTAGATTCTTCTTTATTAATAACTACTTCACTAAAGTTTCCAAATCCAGTTGTAACTCCGTATACAACCTTACCTTCTTCAACAAATTCATCAACTACTGCTCTTGAATCACATATTTTTTCCTTTGCATCATTTGCTATTTGAAGTTTTATATTATGTCTTGTTACTGCAATAAACTCATCTAAAGTCAAATGAATACCATCAATAGTTACTTTATCATATTTTTGCATTTAATTACCTCACTTTTTTCAGATCTTTCCTATAACAAACAAAAATAAAAAAAAACAAATAAACTGTACTTAAACAGATTATTTGCCTCCATATATCTAATGTCTATAGGCTTCTTTCTTCATTGTATATTATTCCTTGGTAATTTGCAATTTAACGCGCTAACATGGTAACACTGAACACTATTTATTCTTCACTAATTATTGTCTATAATAGAGCAAAAAAAGTCCTACCCTGGTGGTAGGACTTAGCAATTATTAATCTATTAAAAATAAAAGGGGGATAGTATTACAATATTATAATAACAACTCCGTATGACACTCTGATGAATATAATATTACAAAAGTATTAACTCTGCAATTTCTTTGCTAATTCAACAAATTCATCTAAATTCAATGCTTCTCCTCTTATCGTTACAGAAATGCCTAGTTCAGTGAGTGCTTCTCTAATCTTGTCCTTTGATAATTCTAATTCTTCTTGATGTGATAGTGTATTTACTAAGGTTTTTCGTCGCTGTTGAAAAGCACCTCTAATCACTTTAAATAAAAACACATCATCTAGACCCATATCTATATATTTATCAGTAGCCTTTAATCTTATTACAGAGGAGCCCACCTTTGGCCTTGGTATAAAACAACTTGGTGGTACTTGCACAACTACTTTTGGTTCTGAATAATATTTGACTGCTAAAGTTAATGATCCAAAATCTTTGGTTGATGGATTAGCTTGCATTCTATCTGCTACTTCTTTTTGCACCATTACTGTAATAGAATCTAGTGGTATATGAGTTTCGAAAATTTTCATGATAATTGGTGTCGTAATATAATACGGTAAATTAGCAATAATTTTCACTTTTTTTCCTTGCCATTTTTCCTCAATTAATTGATTTAAGTCTATTTTCAAGACATCTTGTTCAATAATGGTTACATTATCATAATCAATAAGCGTTTCTTCTAAAATCGGTATTAACTTTTTATCTATTTCTATTGCAATGACTTCCCGTGCATTATCTGCCAAATATTGTGTTAAGCTCCCTATACCTGGTCCTATTTCAATAACAACATCATCTTTTGATAATTCTGCGCCACTAACAATCTCTTCAAGTATTCCCTGATCTACTAAAAAGTTTTGCCCATATTTTTTCTTGAGATGAAATCCATATCGTTCCATTATTAATTTAGTTCTAAGCGGTGTTGAAATTTTATTATTCATATAGTATCCTTTTCTTTTTAACTGTGATTAGATATACAAAACAATGTATTATAACACTGAAATTATTTTTTTTAAATCGTGATTTTATTAAAATAATCCTTTACTTCTTTAAAATAATAGTGTAAAATGTAAATAGTTATATCGTAATATTCAAATATAAGGAAGGTTGTGAATCATGAATATCTCAGATTATGAAAATGCTTCTGAACTCCTAAAACTACTAGGGCATCCAGCTAGATTGTGTATATTACTTGGAATATTAGAAAAAGATAATAGTGGGTGTAACGTAACCTATATGCAGACTTGTTTAAACATACCACAATCAACTGTTTCTCAGCACTTGTCTAAACTTAAAGCTGCTGGTATTATTAAAGGTGTAAGAAATGGGTTAGAAATTCAATATCATATTATTAATGACGATATTATTAAGGTTATCGTGGCATTAGAATTAATGAAGTAATAGTTTTAAATATTTCCCGGGAAATATTTAAAACTATTTTATTATGAATTTTTCTATAACTTCGGCAACTGCACTTTCATTATTAGTGCTTTTTGTAACATAGTCGGCTGTATCTTTTACCTCTTGACTACTATTAAACACCGCCACCCCTAATCCTGCATATTCTATCATTGATACATCATTAAATCCATCTCCAATTGCAATTACTTCATCTTGTTTAATACCTAATTGTTCTGCCATATATTTGGCAGATAGCCCTTTATTTACTTCTTTATTAAGCACTTCCAAATACATTGGTTTAGAATAAAAGATATTAACTCTATCTTTGAATTTCTTGATGAGTATTTTACGCATTACTTCAAGTTTATCAGCATCGTTATTATGGAACAAAACTTTTGTAGAATATGGCAATGATTTTATATCCGTAATTGCTTTAACATTCATATTTGTTTGTTCTTGGTATGCTTTTGAATAATCATTTTCTTTCTCAACAATTAAATATCTATCATAATACAACTGGGTTGTCACATCAAATTTATGTCCAAAGTCAATTAACTCACACATTATTTCTTTGGAAATTGGTTTAAGATAAATATTATCTCCATTTATAGTATCAATTCTTGCACCATTGAATGATGTAAAATACTCATGCCCTTCATGTGTATCTATTTGTTCAATAATTTGCATCATAGAATCATCACTTCGCCCTGATGAAAACATAATAAATACACCTAGTTCTTTAGCCCTTTTTATAGCTTCAATATTTTCCTTACTTATGGTCAAATCATCTGATAGTAACGTATCATCAAAATCTAATACAATCATTTTATACATAGTTTCTCCTGTAAATAGTTAGAATTCTAACTATTTATTGTTTCTAATAGAATTTCTTTTTCTTCTGGTGTTAACGTCTCTACTGTTGTACCTCTAGTAACATTTTTAGCATAGAGATATGAAAAGTCATTGTTATGAATATTGTGCAACATATAACCATCTCTATTATCATCTAACATTACAAGAATAAAGCTTAATTTACCACCTTGTTTTTCAAATGCATTATACTTGTGTAATATTGTTTTTGAATATGCTTTTTTTAGTTTTATATCAAGTACATCTATACGATTAATTTCATTTGTTTGTGTCTGTCTGATATTTTCTATTTCTTTTTTATTATTAAGTATGTGTTCATCATATGTTAAACCATTGGTTCCTTTATTAAGTTTTTTGTATTTACTTCTAAATAACGATAGATTGATCATTGTTATAAATAGCAAAATAAATAGTATTATGCATGCAATCAATAAACCAAATATAAATTCATTCTGTGAGCTTTCAATAAACGGTATTATATTGTCCATCCTTCATCCTCCTTCTAATGAGATATTTGTTGAAGCAAATCAACAATTCTATCTAATTCATCATTTGAAAAATATTCTATTTCTATCTTACCTTTGTTATTTTTTGCATCGATATTAACTTTAGTGCCTAGAATCTCTTCTACGTTTTTTTGTATAGATTCTATAATTGGATCCATAATACTTTTATCATTTGGTGCTTTTTTCTTTTTAGGAGTGAGTATTTTTTTGACTAATTTTTCTGTTTCTCTTACGCTTAGTTTTTGATCAAAGATTTGTATTGCAGTTTCTACTTGTGTTTCGTTATCTTTAATTGCCAATAATGCCCTAGCATGGCCACTAGATAACATTTCATCAATTACCATTTTTTGAACCTTTAAATCTAATTGAATTAAACGAAGTGTGTTAGCAATGGCTGATCTTGATTTAGATACTTTTTCTGCAATTTCATCTTGTTTAAGATTAAATTCATCAATAAGTCTCTGATATGCAATCGCTTCTTCAATTGCATTAAGATTTTCTCTTTGAATATTCTCAATTAGTGCGACTTCTACTATCTCTTCTTTGGAAAACACTTTAACTATAATAGGTATTTCCTTAAGTCCAGCTAATTTGGCTGCACGCCAACGTCTTTCACCTGCAATAATTTCGTAAAATTTTTCTCTTTTAATAACAACTAGTGGTTGTAATACTCCAAAGCTTTTGATTGAGTCAGCTAGTTCTAATAATTTATCCTCATCAAATTGTTTTCTTGGTTGATTAGGATTTGGTTCGACTAGTGTTATTTTGACTTTCATTATATCTTTATTGTTTTCAAGAGCAATTTTTTCTTCTAGTTCATTTGGGATTAAAGCTGTAAGTCCTTGTCCCAATCCTCTTTTGCGGGCCATTAATCTACCTCTCTTTCAATAACTTCCTGTGCTAATAATCGATAACTTTCAGCACCCTTAGATTTTGAGTCATATAGATTTATTGGTAGTCCATAACTTGGAGCTTCGCCTAATCTAATATTTCTAGGAATAATTGTTTGATATATCATTGTATGAATTAATTCTTTTTTAACTTCTTCAACAACTTGTAATGATAAATTTGTTCTGGCATCGTACATTGTAAATACAATACCTTCAATTTCTAGTCTTGGGTTTAATCTTTTTCTGACTAAATTGATTGTATACATTAATTGAGATAATCCTTCAAGTGCAAAAAACTCACATTGAATTGGTACTAAAACGGTGTCAGATGCACATAAAGCGTTGATAGTTAGGATACTAAGTGAAGGAGGGCAGTCAATGATAATAAAATCATAATTATATTTAATTTCTTCCAAATCTTTCTTTAGAATGAAACTACTATTCTCTATACCTATTAATTCAACTTCTGCCCCTGCTAATTCGACATCTGATGGTATTAAATCGAGATTTTCAATGACGTTATTTATGCATGTAGTTTTTATATTGTCATCGCCTAGAAGCAATTCATATATTGTACTGTCTAAAGATTTCTTGTCAATTCCTAATCCTCTTGTTGAATTTCCTTGTGGATCAATATCAATAAGAAGTATCTTCTTGCCTTTTTCAGCCAAGCAAGCAGCAAGATTAATACTTGTTGTTGTTTTTCCCACGCCACCTTTTTGATTTGCTACAGAAATTACTCTGCCCATTATTGCTCCCTCCTGTATAAGTTATTGTTCTAATTATAATTAAGGTGTTAAAACTTAGTTTTGACATCTTAATCAATTATAACATACCTCTATAAGCACTACTATAACTATATATATTACTTGTTCATTATATACTTTATGCCTTATTTAACTAAAATGTTTCACGTGAAACAAAAAAGACCACCACTTTACGAGGCAGTCTTTGATAAACGTTTAGAAAATATCAACCAAATTATTTTTAATTGCATATACCGCTGCTTGTGTACGATCAGATACTTCGATTTTTTTGAAAATATTTGATACATGATTTTTGACTGTTTTTTCACTTATACACAATTCATTAGCGATTTCTTTATTGAGCAATCCTTGTGTTATTAATTTTAGAACTTCAACTTCTCTCTTGGTCAATTTACTATGTTTTGCTTTATTATCAAGTTCACCGTTAATTTTTTTAAATAACAACGATGCCATATTAGGTTGAATATACGATTCTCCTTTATGAATAGTTCTTATCGCGCGTATTAAAACATCTGTCTCTGAATCCTTTAATACATATCCGTTGACGCCTATTTCAACTGCTTTATATAAGTATTCTATTTCATTATGTATTGTAAGCATCAATACATTTACCTCTATTTTCTCTTTATTGAGTATTTCGAGAACCTCTAACCCATTTAAAACTGGCATATTAACATCTAACAAAACAACGTCTGGATTAAATTCAATAATTTTATCTAAAGCATCTTGTCCATCACCTGCTTGAGCTACTACTTCGATGTCATTTTCTAATTCAATTAATTGTTTTAAACCTTCTCTAACCATTGAATGGTCATCTGCAATAAGAATTCTTATTTTTTCCATTTTCAACACCCTCCATTTTCAATACCGTCTTTATTCGATATTGTCTTTAGCTTTATCTTCATGTTTCTCTTCAATAGGTAATATAATATGTATTACTGTGCCTTTGTCTAATTCAGACTTAATCATGAATTTACCCAGCAATAAATTTACCCTTTCTTTCATCATTGGTAACCCAAAACCTGTGTCATCTTGTAAACTTGATTGAATATTTTTAGTATCAAATCCAATTCCGTTATCTTGTATAGTCACGTCTGTATTACTGTCATTAAATGAAACTTCCAAAATCACTTGGTCTGCTTTAGCATATTTTTGAATGTTATTCAACCCTTCTTGAACAATTCTAAAAATAGTTAACGATATTATTTCCGTAATGTTTTCACCTTGTGTAGTATTAGTAAAGTTCACTTTAAGTTCAATAGAAAAATCATTTTTTTGTTCTATTCTGTCAATATATCTTTCTAAAGTAGGAATCAAACCTAAATCGTCAATTGACATAGGTCTTAAGTTATAGATAAGTCGTCTAGTGTCATCAATAGTTCCACGTATAAGAGTTTTTAGTGTCTGTAATTCTAATCTTGTTCTATCTATATCTTTATCTAAAAGCTTCAGGCATAATTCAGTTTTTAATATCAAATTACTCAAACTTTGTGCAGGTCCATCATGCATATCTCTAGCAATTCTACGACGTTCGTCCTCTTGTGCTTGAATTACACGTAAACCCCATATTTCTTTATTTTGAATATCACCTATTTTTTCAGTGATTTGTTTAAGATTGCCAGTCAGCACACCATGAGCAATTTCAAAATCATTAGAAAGTTTATCTGCCTTTTCTGCAATTTTACGAACAGATTTTAGATGTATTTCTAGTTCATTACGTCTTTTAATAATATTTGTTTCTCGTTCTCTTTCAACAGCTAATTGAATACGTAGAGCATCTGTTTTTTCATATACCGCCTGCATCTCTAGATCAGAATATTTATTAAAATTCTTATTAACCACTAACAATCGAGATTTATTTATTCTATACTCTTTATCTAGTTTTTCAACACGATCGATTAAATCACTCGCCTCAATTCTAAGTCTCAAAAATTCATCTTCTAATTCTTGATATTCTTTCTTGGCAAAATGACTAATTTCCTTAATTTCATTATTGCTAGTTTCAATAGAACCTATTGTACTACCAATAATAGAGTCTAATCTTTTATTTTCTTTATTATACATATTTCACACCATCACTCACTAGTTATTCACTATCATTATAGCATTAAATACCTATACTGTACAAGTCAATATTCTCAGAGATTTATATTTTCAAGTCTATAAATAAATAATATAAATATATACATAGTAATATTTATATTATTTAGATTCTTTAGATAGAATCTATTGTAATTTCACCTACAATAAGTCATAATAATAACAGAGATATTAATATGAAAACTCGTATACTAATCACACAAAAGGATGGTTTATATGAAAAAAACAAATTGGTTATTACCTATAATTATATCAGGACTTGCTATAAATACATTTAACAATAAACTTTTTAGTATATCTAAAAATAAATTACGAAATAAAGCATTAGAAAACAAAGTCTATAATTGGAAATTCGGTTCAATAAGTTATAAGGTAGGTGGAACAGGTAAATCAATACTACTTATCCACGACACATTTTCAGGTGCTTCTTCTATTGAATTTGATAAAATATTACACCAACTTACAAAAAAATACACTGTTTACTGTATTGACTTATTAGGTTATGGCTTTTCAGAAAGAACAAATATTACTTATACCGCATATTTATATGTGCAATTAGTAAATGATTTCATCAATGAAATCATGCAAACTGATCATATATCTGTTATAACTTCTGGAAATAGTAATTTATTCCCATTACTTGTTTCACAACAAGAAAAAGATTTAATCACAAAATGTATTATGATTAATCCAAGTGATATCAGAATTGCTGCGATGAACCCTTCGACTCGTAACAATACTGCCAAATATTTATTAGAGCTACCTTTTATTGGTACGACTATATACAACTTAATTCATTGTCGCTTAAATTTTAATAATTTATTCCAGGATGTTAAAAATCATGACTCAATGAAGTATTATATAGAACAATTTTATCATAATGCACATTATGATACAGCTAATATTAGATATTCCTTTGCATCATATATTGGCAATTACATGAATTTAGATATACGTGAAACATTACAAAACTCTAATATTAGTTTATATATTATTAGTGGTGAAGAGCGAAACACCAGTTACGAAATAATTCATGAACAATATACTAGTTATAACCCTTCCATAGAATGTGCTGTTGTTAAGAATTCATCTGCTTTTCCTCATTTAGAAAATCCTTTTATTACTTATGATTTTATTCAATTATATTTGCAAGATTAAACCACAAAAAAAGGGATTAAACTTAATCCCTTTTTTTATGGCAATTTTTAATTATATTCTCTTGAACTAAGTACATACTCAAATGTTCAATTCCTGCCTCATTATATATATTACCAAAAGCTATAAAGCCAATTTTTTCATAGAATTTAACTACTGATACTTGTGAATGAACTATAATACGTTTATCACCATGTTTAAAACAATGATCGATTAATTTACGAACTATCAAGTCTCCATATTGCTTCCCTCTGTATTCCTTCAGAACTGCTATTCGCCCAATTAATGGCGTATTATCAATATATATAACCCTTCCTGTGCCAACTGGTATATTGCTCTCATAAACTACAACATGATAACAATTTTTATCATAATTATCACGTTCAATGTTTCTATCTATATTTTGTTCTATAACAAATACTTTTTCTCGAACTAAATATTGATCCTCTAAACCTTTAGAACCATGTATTGTCTCTGCATATAACATATTTTACCTCTCAATTGGAATGTCAATTGTAATTATATATTTATCTTCTTCTTCACGAACAATATATTTAGCTTCCATCCCGGCGCTATTAATTGCATCTACTGCTTGCTTAATAGTATTTGTAAACAAGCGTATATCCTTAATAAATCTTTTTACTTCCGGCTTTTTGATTATTTTTTTATCTTTATCTTTTAATATTTTTTTAACATAACTTTCTGAATCTTTTACATTAAGTTGTTGTTTTTGAATATGTTCTATAGTTTTTATCTGTAACTCATCATTTTTTAGTTTCAACAAACAACGACCATGTCTTTCAGATAACTTATATTTCATTAATAACGCTTGTGCATTTTCTGAAAGTGTCAAAATACGAATTTTATTTGCAATTGCTGATTGGCTTTTGCCTACTATTGAAATTAATTCAATTTGTGTAATATTAAAATCAATCATTAACTCTTTATATCCTTTTGCAATTTCTACAAAATGCAAATCATCACGCTGAACATTCTCAATCATAGCCAAATAAGCGCTATCTCTTGCGCTAACAGCCTTAACAATAGCAGTTATAGTTTTGTTCTTTATAAGCTCGCTTGCCCTTAAACGGCGTTCTCCAGCTATTAATTCATATTTGTTTTCTTGATTAAGTCTTACAACTATTGGTTGTAATAATCCATGCTGCCTTATGGAATCAGCTAATTCTAACAGACTTTTTTCGTCAAAAACTTTTCGTGGTTGGTGAGGGTTAGGTACCACTTCATCAATTGATATCTCAATAATTTCACCTTTATTCATAATTCCTCCATTTATTTAGTCTTACATGGCTTCTTTGTTCTATTGTATCTCATTTATTACAAATAATCTATTTAATTTTCTCTATAAATATTTCCCGGGAAATATCTATGGTTAAGGTGTCTAAAGTGGTTTTTTTTGTGGTTTTCCAGCTTTCCTCGGATATTTAGGTGGAGTTAGAGTTTCTTTTCTAATAATAACAAACCGCCTTTTTACATCGTTGTCTTTTAAACTAATTTCTTTAATTGCCTTGATTTTACCGCCAAGTATTTCGACTGCAGTACGGCTTGTTTCGATTTCATCATCAGTTGCAGCAGATTTGTAAGCAACAAAATCACCATTAACACGAACAAATGGTATACAATATTCACTTAATATAGATAACTTACTAACTGCTCTTGAAACGCACAAGTCATAATACTCTCGATAGTCTTCCATTTTGCCATAATCTTCAGCACGCCCATGTATTGTCTCAATATCTTCAAACTCTAATTCATCTATAACTTCATTAAGAAAATTAATTCGTTTGTTAAGTGAGTCAAGTAATGTAATATGTATATGTGGAAATACAATTTTCAAAGGAATACCTGGCAATCCAGCTCCTGTTCCTATATCAATAACTGTAGTTACATCTCTCATATCATAACACTTATGAATTAGTATACTGTCTGCTATGTGTTTAACAGCAAACTCTGCTTCATCTGTAATAGCAGTTAAATTCATTACTTTATTCCATGAAGTAAGCATATCAAAATATTTATATATTTGATTATATTGATATTTTTCTAATTTAATGTCCATTTTATTAAGTTGTATATCAAGATGTTTTTTTATTAAACTATAATTACTCATATAAACCTCTTATGTAAATATTATTTGATACAGATATTTTGATTTCCTATTTAACCATTATTTACTGTCTATTATTTTCTGTTGCCTTAATTGTTCAATAAATACTAATAGAACAGAAATATCTGCAGGTGAAACGCCTGAAATTCGACTAGCTTGTCCAATAGACAAAGGTCTAATTTTATTTAGTTTTTGCGTTGCCTCAATTCTCAAACTTTTAATATCTGTATAATTTATATCTTCTGGTATTAATTTCTTTTCAAGTTTTTTGAATTGAGCTACTTGTTTTTTTTGACGTTTAATATAACCTTCATATTTTATCTGTATTTCCACTTGTTCAACAATGTCACTACTTAATGGTAATCTATTAGGATCAATTGACTCAATCACTTTATATGTCATTTCAGGTCTTTTAAGTAATTCCTTAAGTGTTATTCCAGAACGAAGTAGAGTAGAGCCACATTCTCTAAGTATATTTTGTACTTTGTCGTTTGTACCTACTATAACTTTTGAAAGGCGTTGGATTTCTATCTCTATTGCCTGTCTTTTGTGTACAAAATAGTTATAACGTTCCTTATTAATCAACCCTACTTTATAACCTTTATCTGTTAATCTTAAATCCGCATTATCTTGTCGTAATAATAATCTGTATTCCGCTCTTGAAGTCATCATTCTATATGGCTCATTTGTACCTTTTGTTACTAAATCATCAATAAGAACACCAATATATCCTTCAGAACGATCAATAATAATCTCTTCTTCTTCTTTAATCTTTAGTCCTGCATTTATACCTGCAATAAGTCCTTGTGCAGCAGCTTCCTCATATCCAGAGCTTCCATTAAATTGTCCTGCACTATATAAACCACTTATTTTTTTAAATTCAAGAGTTTGCTTTAACTGTAATGGATTTATACAATCATATTCAATCGCATATGCCGTTCGCATTATTTCACAATTTTCTAATCCTGATAATGTACGATACATTTCTTTTTGAACATCTTCAGGTAATGAAGAAGACATACCTTGTACGTACATTTCATTAGTATCTTCACCTTCTGGTTCTAAAAATATTTGGTGTCGTTCTTTATCATGAAAACGTATGACTTTATCTTCTATTGAAGGACAATACCTTGGACCAGTTCCCTCAATTTCACCACCATATAAAGGAGAGCGATGTAAATTATTATCAATAATTTCATGAGTTCTTTTATTAGTATATGTTAACCAACATGATATTTGTTCTCTTTTTATATCTTCTTTTGTATTAGTAAAAGAAAATGGAACAACCTTCTCATCGCCTTTTTGTTCATCCATCATCTTAAAATTCACTGTTCTTTTATCTATTCTAGCAGGAGTACCAGTTTTAAAACGATACATTTCAATTCCATTTGCCACAAGACTATCTGTTAAGTAATTAGCTGCCTGTAATCCATTAGGACCTGAATGAATTACTACATCACCATAAATACATTTTGCTTTTAAATAAGTCCCTGTAGCAATAATGACTGCTTTTGCGTAATAAATAGAGCCTGAAATAATTCTAACCCCTTTAACTATACTATCTTCAACTAAAATTTCAACAACTTCATTCTGACGTATTTTTAGATTATCTTGATTTTCCATTGTTAATTTCATTGTTTTAGAATATTTATCTTTATCAGCTTGCGCACGAAGTGAATGTACTGCAGGACCTTTACCTGTATTTAACATTCTAGATTGAATATATGTTTTATCTATATTTTTTCCCATTTCGCCGCCTAGTGCGTCAATTTCTCTAACTAAATGTCCTTTAGAAGTTCCTCCAATACTTGGGTTACATGGCATCATTGCTATACTGTCAATATTCACTGCAAAAACAATAGTTTTAAGGCCTAATCTTGCTGAAGCAAGTCCTGCCTCAACACCTGCATGACCACCACCTATGACTATTACATCTAAATTATCTTCTATATAACTCATAGTAACTCCTTTATTTTCCTAAACAAAACTGACTAAATATTTGTTTAATTATATCGTCGTTTACATGATCACCTGTTATTTCACCCAAATGTTCGTAGGCGCTATGTAGATCAATTGCATAACAATCTTCAGGCATTCTGTTATCAATAGATTCAATAACATTATAAATACTTTCTATTGCTTTTTCAAGTGATTGTTTGTGTCTAATATTATGTATAACTGTTTCATTATCTATCTGAATATTTCCAATCATAAACATGTTTTTTATCTGTTCTTGTAGCTGATCTAGACCTTCAAATTTTAATGCACTAGTTTCAATAATTGTCATTTCTCTTAAATGTTCTTTAAGATGTTCTTTTTTGACCTTTTTATTAAGGTCACTTTTATTCATAAGAATAATTACTTTTTGATTACTAATTAATTCCATTATTTCGTCATCTTCTGTAGTTAAACATTCCGATGAATCAATAACAAATAATATTAAGTCAGCATTTAACATTAATTCCTTAGATCTATTCACACCTATTTTTTCTATGATATCTTCTGTAAGTCTAATACCTGCTGTATCAATTAACTTAAGAGGAATACCATGAATGTTCATATATTCTTCTAATGAATCTCTTGTTGTTCCTGGAATATCAGTAACAATAGCACGTTGCTCCTTTAATAATGCATTAAGTAATGATGATTTACCTACATTAGGTTTTCCAACTATAACTGTTTTTATTCCCTCACGAATAATTTTACCATTATCGTAACTACTAATCAAATATTTAATTTTAGTTGCAACTTTTTCCATTTTTTCTTTTACTTGATCTGCTGACAATTCATCAATATCATATTCTGGATAATCTATAGAAGCTTCAATATGTGCTATTGTTTCTAATAAATTCTTTTTAATTTTTTCAATTTCATTTTTAATATTACCACTTAATTGATTTACTGATGCATTAAGAGCTAATTCTGTTTTTGAATGAATAATATCCATTACTGCTTCTGCCTGAGATAAATCGATTCTACCATTCAAAAAAGCACGCTTAGTAAATTCTCCTGGTTCTGCAATTCTAGCTCCACTTCGAAGTACTAATGATAAAATACTCTGGAGTACAATCAAACCTCCATGGGCATTTATTTCAATTATATTTTCTCTTGTATATGTATTAGGTTTAAGCATATATGAAACTAATACTTCATCTAGTGTTCTATTATACTTTGGATCAATAATATAGCCATAATGAAGTGTATGACTTACAATATTTCTGTTATCCATAGATTTTTTGGGAACAAATATTTTAGAAATAATTTTTAGTGCTTCATCACCACTTATACGAATAATACCTATTCCGGCTGAAGCTAAAGGTGTACTTATGGCAACAATTGTATCATTTAACACTTTTATAACTCCTTCTCTAATACCCACGAAAGCCCAAACACTTAGTTTGGGCTCGAAGTTTAGGTCTATTTTTTCTTGCTAGGTATTATAACAACTTTACGATAAGGTTCATCGCCTTCACTATGTGTTGTTACAAATTTATTATTCTGCAATGTTGAATGAATAATTCTACGTTCGTAAGGATTCATAGGTTCTAATGTAAATTTCTTACCTGTTTTTTTAACTTTATTTGCTAAATTTGCAGCTAATGATTCTAAAGTTTTCTTACGTCTTTCACGATAGTCTTCAGTATCTAATTTAATTCGAATATAATGATCTGATTCTTTATTAACTGCTAAACTAGTTAAATATTGTAATGAATCTAGTGTTTGTCCTCTTTTACCAATAAGAACGCCCATGTTTTCACCACTTAAATCTATATTCATATTGTTCTTTTCATCCATTTTTACTTCAACTTTAACTTCTAATTTCATTTCTCTAAATACATTTGTTAAAAAATCCATTCCTACATCTTCTAAGCTTGTCTTTTTACTTACTCTTACTTTTGCAAGTTTATTACTAAATAAACTTAAAAATCCACTTATTCCTTTTTCTATAATTTCTATTTCTACTTCATCACTTGTCGCACCTAGTTCAATTAGTGCTTCAGTAATGGCGTCTTCAACAGTTCTTCCTGTTTTTTCTACCATATTCATCGAATTAATCCTCCATCTATTTCTTTTTAGTCTTTCCACTTTCTTTATCTTGATGCAAATGTTTATTAATAACTAATTGTTGTCCTAATTGAAATAAACTACCACTTAACCAATATAAACCTAAACCAGCAGGTAACTGTGTTGCGAAAAATCCTGAAATAAGAGGCATACTATACATCATAGTTTGGTTAGTCGAACCTGCTCCAGTACTATTATTAGAACTCATCGATGCTTTTGTTGCAAAAAATTGAACAACAACGTTCAATACAGGAATTAAAACACCAATACTCAATAAATCAGGTCTGTCAGATAAATTAATACCAAAGAAACTATACACATCTGCTAATTCGTTAACTATTGGTTCAACATATATTTGAATTGAAGCAAAAGTTTCATAGAAAGCATCCCATGTTTCTGATTGAAATTTATATAAAACATCTATAACTTTTTCTGGTATAGTAACATCAAATTTACTAACTTGTGAAAATGCTGATTTATAAATTTCATTTGCTTCAACTTCTTTATCTGCTAATAAGGCAAATTTTTCTGCGTAACCACTTGTTCCATTAATATGTTCAACTATTGTATAATACTTATCACCTATACTGCCAATATATGCTGGAATATTACGAAGTACTTGATATAATGCAAATATAATAGGCATCTGTACAACTAAAGGTAAACACCCACTAAGTGGACTAACATTATGTTCTCTATAAAGAGCACTTGTCTCGGCTTGCATTTTTTGCTGTGATTCTTGGTCTTTTTTTCCTTTATATTTATCCTGTATCTTTTTTACTTCAGGTTGAACCTTCTGCATTGCCTTCATTGATTTTTGTTGTTTAAAAGCAAGTGGTAACATTAGTAAACGTGTAATAATTGTAAATATAATAATACTTAATCCTAATGAATATAATCCAAAAGTATTGCCAAAGAAATTGTATATACCATCCATTAAATAACCAAATAATTTTGCGAAATCACCTATTATTGGTGTTGTTGATTGTGTTAACAGTACAAGCTGTGAAAACATTAATGTTCCTCCTTAATAGGTACAGGATCAACCCCACCCTTTGCAAATGGATGACATCTTAAAATCCTTCGAATTGATAAATAACCACCCTTAAAAAATCCATAACGTTCTAATGCTGTTAATGCATAAGAACTACATGTTGGCGTATAAATACATGATGGTTGTTTAAGTGGAGAAATGAATTTACGATAAAATTTAACTAATAATATCAATACATTTCTTAAACCATTTTTTATTATATTAATATATAACCATTTCATAAAATCACTTCTTCTCAAATCATAAAATTTAAAGTATAAATCTACTTATAATATATCCTTATCATTATAACTGAAAACCAATTAATTGACAATAATTAACCTTATTAAAATATTATTAAATTCTCTTCTACACTTAGTATATTATAATATTTCATATTAAGGTTAATGTTTTAAAACTAATTTTTGATATCATAATCTTATATGTGTATTTTATGTAATTTTAGTAAGTGTATTATAGCGCTTTCAATTTCATGAAAATTTTTACTTTTTGCTTCTTTTCTAGCAACTATAATAATATCATAGTGATCTTTAATTACATGTTTATTTAATCTAAAACTTTCTCTACATAATCTACAAAAATTATGTCTTACTACGCTATTACCAACTTTTTTACTTATAGATATTCCTAATCTATGTTCTTCAATAACATTTGGCTTAATATACATAATTAAATATTTATTAGCATAAGAATTTCTTCCACTATAAACGTATTGAAATTCTCTATTATTTTTTAATGATATAATTTGTTTCATATTTGTACATCCATATTTTATTTCCTATAAAACAAGAAAAGACCACATATAATGTGGCCTAATTAAGTCTTATTAAGCTGATAATAATTTTCTACCTTTAGCTCTTCTTCTTGCTAAAACTCTTTTTCCGCCTACAGAACTCATTCTTTTTCTAAAGCCATGTTCTCTGCTTCTTTGTCTTTTTTTAGGTTGGAATGTTCTTTTCATGCTGGCACCTCCTTAAATCTATATAAGCCACTCTTCTTACTTCTTCTAAAAGCGTTATTTCAATTATAGTAAAATTATTGCTATTAGTCAAGTAAAAAATATATATATTTTATTTTAAAAAAGTTATCCACATATTTTATTCCAAATTGTATTTAAATGTGGATAACTAGCTGCTTTGTCCTTTATCCACATTTATTATATTTTTTGTGGATAAACATACTTTTTTATCCATAATTTACACCTTTTATATTATGGTTATTCTTTAAATTACTAATTATTTCTCAAAGCATTGTTTGGATAATTTATATAATTAAAATGTTAATAACTTCTATATTTAATAGTTATCAACATTATCAACAGCTAGTTGTTGATAATATATAAACAGTTTACTTTATTTTTACCATAATATATCAGTTGTAAACAACTATTTAATAAGGTATTATTAGTAATACTACAAGTTTAAGTTTTATATTATTATATAAGAAATTATTACAGGGGGTATTAAATTGTCACAAGATATACTTAAAAATTGGGATAAGGTACAAGATTTACTTCAATATGAATCAGACATATCAAAAGTTTCTTATATGGCTTTCTTGAAAAACTTAATTCCATTAAAAATGGAAAATGATACCATTATTATTCAAGCAGAGGACAATATAGTTATTAATATAATAGAAAAAAAATATTTAAAAACTATCCTTATTGCAATAACTGAAGCCATGGGAGAATCTTATGATATTCACTTCGTATTAGAAGGTGATGGATATTTTAATAAAAAACCTAAAATTTCACCTTCTAAAATAGCAGATCAAAAATATAATGAGAATAATGATTCAAGCACCTTAAATGATAGATACACCTTTGAAACTTTTGTTGTTGGCAATAATAATAAGTTTGCAAATGCTGCAGCACTAGCAGTTGCTGAAGCACCTGCTGAAGCTTATAATCCATTATTTATCTACGGAGGAGTGGGACTTGGTAAAACTCACTTAATGCATTCTATTGGCCATTTTATAATGAATGAAAATAGTGAAACAAAAGTTTTATATGTTTCTAGTGAAAAGTTTACCAATGAATTGATTAATTCTATTCAAAACAATAAAAACGAATCATTTCGTCAAAAATATAGAAATATAGACGTGCTGTTAGTTGATGATATTCAATTCATTGCTGGTAAAGAAAGAACACAAGAAGAATTTTTTCATACTTTTAACACTTTATATGAAGCAAAAAAACAAATAATAATTTCTTCTGATAGACCTCCTAAGGCAATTGAAACTTTAGAAGAACGTTTAAGATCTAGATTTGAATGGGGTCTTATAGCAGATATAAGTGCTCCTGATTTTGAAACAAGAATGGCTATCCTTAAAAACAAAGCCGAACTTGAAGATTTAAACTTAGATGATGATGTATTACAATATGTTGCTACAAATATTAAATCAAATATACGTGAACTTGAAGGTGCAGTTAATAAAATAGTAGCATATTCAAGACTTATCCATATTGGATATGCTACTATAACCAAGAAAATTGCTATAGATGCACTTAAAGATTTAATATCTCCTAAAGAAGACAATATAATAACACCTACTTTAATATTAGAAGTAGTAGGTGAACACTATAATATTAGTATAGCTGATATTACAAGTAAAAAAAGGCCTAGAAGTATAGCTCATCCAAGACAAATAGTTATGTATCTTTGCCGTATACTTACTGATACAAGTCTTCCTAAAATTGGGGAATTACTTGGAAAACGTGATCATACAACTGTATTACATGGTTTTTATAAAATATCTAAAGAAATAGAAAAAGATGCTACACTTAAAAACTCTATCGACATAATTACCAAAAAGATAAATGGTAAATAGTTGTGGATAATTATCTTTTTTAATATTAATATCCTTTTTATTATATGTTGATAAATTTAAAAAAGTTTTTTAACTGTGTATTTAATTTAATAACATTTTTATCCATACACAACCTTATTAAGTTAATAAAAGCCTTATTAACTATGGCTTTATCATATTTATACACAAATCCACAGCCTTTACTGTTATTATTATTATAAAGATATTTATTTATATTATTTTTTTTAGAGAGAGGAGTTATACACATGCATGTCATATGTCAAAAAGATGAATTACTTACTGGAGTAAATACAGTATTAAAAGCAGTTTCTACAAGAACGACTTTACCTATTCTTCAATGTATTTTATTAGACGTTTACGAAGATGAATTTAAATTGATAGGTAATGATTTAGAACTGGGTATTGAAAGTAATCTTAAAGCTACTATTATTAAACCAGGAAGTATAGCTATAGATGCAAGAATTTTTTCTGAAATAGTAAAAAAACTACCAAATAGTGAAGTACATATTAAAGTTGATGAACATCAATTAATGAATATTACTTGTGAAAAATCAGAGTTTAATATACCAGGACAATCAAGTAATGAATTTATTCAATTGCCACAAATAACAAAAAAAAACCCGTTAGTAATAAAACAAAGTATATTAAAAGAAATGATACATCAAACAATTTTTTCAATAGCAATTGAAGAAATTAGACCTATTTTAACAGGTGAATTATTCGAAATAAAAAACAATAATCTAAATATTGTTTCAGTAGATGGTTATAGAGTTTCTATAAGACAAAAAGAACTAGCTAAACAATTTGAAGATATTACAGTTATTATACCAGGAAAAACATTAGCTGAAATACAAAAAATATTGGATAGTGATGAAGAAAACGAAGTAGCAATATATTTTACAGATAAACATGTTTTATTTGAGATGAATTCAAGTATTATTGTATCACGCTTATTAGAAGGTGATTTTCCAAAATATGATCAGATATTTTCAACTGATTACGAAACATTAATAAAAGTAGATAGAAAGTCTATTTTATCAAGTATAGAAAGAGCTGCACTTATAGCTAGAGAATCAAAAAAAAGTCCTGTTAAATTTCAAATAGAAAATTCTTTACTTACAATTAGTTCAAATACAGATTTAGGTAAAGTACATGAAGAAATAGACATAAAAAAAGAAGGAAATGAACTTGAAATAGCATTTAATCCAAAATATTTAATTGATGCACTTAGAGTTATTGAAGATAATGAAATACAATTAATTTTTACATCATCATTAAATCCATGTATTATTAAAGATCCTATAAAAGAATCATATAAATATTTAATATTACCAATTAGACTTAATTAAATATAAAGGAGTTTATTATGAATGAATTAAAAATAAATACAGATTTTATTAAGTTAGGACAACTAATGAAGCTTGCAGGGTTTGCTGATTCAGGATCATATGCTAAAATATTTATTAAAGAAGGTTTGGTTAAAGTAAATGGTGAAATAGATATACGTAGAGGAAGAAAAGTTTATCAAGGAGATATAGTATCTTTTGAAGATAATGAAGTAAAAGTAATAGTATGATTATAAAAAAATTAAAATTAAATAATTTTAGAAATTATAAAAATCTTAATGTAGAGTTTGATTCAAAACTTAATATAATACATGGTAATAACGCTCAAGGTAAGACTAATATTCTTGAAGCAATTTATGTATGTGCTACTTCAAAGTCACATAGAACAAATGCATTTAAAGAAATGATAGATATGGAAAGCAATGAAGCACATATAAATTTAGATATTACAAAAGATGAATCTGATTATATAATTGATGTTCATCTTAAATCCATTGGAAAAAAACAATTTGCTATAAATAAATTGCCAATTAAAAAATTAGATGAACTACTTGGTGTACTTCATGTTATTATGTTTAGCCCAGAAGACTTGAGTTTGATAAAAAGTGGACCCAAAGAAAGAAGAAGATTTATAGATATTGAACTTAGTCAATTAAATACTATATATTATCATTATCTCCACCAATATCACAAATTACTTAAACAAAGAAATGCATTACTTAAAGAATGTCTAAAAAATAATTCATCTGAAAATCGTGAACAATTAGATATTTGGGATATGCAGTTTATTCATTATGGATTAAAGGTTATAGAAGCTAGAGAAATATTTATAAATGATTTAAAAGAAATATATAAAAAGCGCCATTATGATATATCAGGTGGTAAAGAAATGATGGATTTAAAGTATGAGAAAAATGTTGAAATACAAGAATTTGAAACAAAATTAAAAAAAAATCAAGATAAAGATATTCGTTTTGGATCAACAAGTGTTGGTCCACATAGGGATGATCTTATTTTTGACTTAAATGGAGTAAATTTAAGAAAATATGGATCACAAGGACAACAAAGAACAGCAGCACTTTCGTTAAAATTATCAGAAATAGATTTAGTAATAGAACGTAAAGAAGAAAAACCAGTATTGTTATTAGATGATGTATTATCAGAGCTTGATGAAAGTCGTCAAAAATATTTAATGGATAACTTAACAGGTATACAAACGTTTATTACATGCACAGGCGTAGAAGACTTTATAAGACGAAAAGATAGTCATCGAGAGTTCTTTCATGTAATCAACGGAGAAATTGCATAATTTAGCCATATAGGCTATAATAACAAGGGTGAAATTGGCTTAGGAGGTTACAAATGAGCGAAAAATTAGAATATAATGAGAATCAGATACAGATTCTTGAAGGATTAGAAGCAGTAAGAAAAAGACCAGGTATGTATATTGGAAGTACATCCTCAAGAGGTTTACATCACTTAGTATATGAAATAGTTGATAATTCAGTAGATGAAGCATTAGCTGATAGATGTAATAAAATTGAAGTAATAATACACAAAGATAATTCAATAAGTGTTATGGATAATGGATATGGAATTCCTGTAGGAATTCATCCTACAAAAGGTATTCCAGCTGTTACTGTAGTATTTACTATTTTACATGCTGGAGGTAAATTTGGAGGTGGAGGTTATAAGGTATCTGGTGGACTTCACGGTGTTGGAGCTTCTGTTGTAAATGCTTTATCAGAATGGTTGGAAGTAACAGTATATCAAGACAAGAAAATTCATAAACAACGTTTTGAAAGAGGTGAAATAGCAACTCCACTTGAAGTTATGGGTAATACACGTAAAAGTGGTACTTATATTCATTTCAAACCAGATGAAGAAATTTTTGAAGAATTAGAATATGACTATGATATTCTCAAAAATAGATTACAAGAAATGGCATTTCTTACAAGAGGATTATTTATTTCATTAGAAGATAAGAGAAAAGGTGATGAGCAAAAGAAAGAATTTCATTATGAAGGTGGAATTAATGAATTCGTAGCTTATAGAAACCGTAATAAACAGAAGAGTTATCCAGAAATTTTCTATTGTGAAGCTAAAAAAGATGGCGTTTTAGTAGAAGTTGCTTTTCAGCATAACGATTCGTATGTAGAGAATGTATTTACTTTTGTAAATAATATAAATACACCAGAGGGTGGTACTCATCTTAGTGGTTTTAGAGCAAGTGTAACTAAAACACTTAATGATTATGCAAGAAAAAACAAATTTCTTAAAGATAATGAAACAAATTTATCAGGAGAAGATGTACGTGAAGGAATAACTGCAGTTCTTAGTATTAAACTTAGTGATCCACAATTTGAAGGTCAAACAAAGCAAAAACTAGGTAATTCAGAAGCAAGAGGTGCTGTTGAATCTATTTTATCAGAAAATTTAACTTATTTTTTGGAACAAAATCCAAATGTAGCTAAAACAATTCTTAATAAATCAGTTATGGCTGCTAGAGCTAGAGCTGCAGCAAGAAAAGCTAGGGATTTAACTCGTCGTAAAAATGCCCTAGAAAGTAGCTCATTACCTGGAAAACTTGCAGATTGTTCAGAAAGAGATCCAAGTAAATGTGAAATATATATTGTTGAAGGGGATTCAGCAGGTGGTTCAGCAAAATCTGCTAGAGATCGTATGACACAAGCTATTTTGCCACTAAGAGGTAAAATACTTAACGTTGAAAAAGCAAGATTAGATAAAATACTTGGTAACAAAGAAATAAAAGCAATGATTACTGCCTTTGGTGCAGGAATAAGTGAGGATTTTGATATTGAAAAGCTTCGTTATCATAGAATTATTATTATGACAGATGCCGATGTTGATGGTTCTCATATTCGTACATTATTGTTAACTTTTTTCTATCGTTATATGCCAATGTTAATTGAAAATGGAAATGTATATATTGCACAACCACCTCTTTATAAAGTAACTAAGAGTAAGAAAACGCAGTATGTATATAATGATAAAGCTCTTGAAAAACTATTAGTAGAAATAGGACGAGATGGAGTTCAATTACAGCGTTATAAAGGTCTTGGTGAAATGGATGCTATTCAGCTTTGGGATACAACAATGAATCCAGATGAACGTATTTTATTACAAGTAGCAATTGATGATGCAGCAGGAGCAGATGAAATATTTACAACATTAATGGGTGATAAAGTTGAACCTCGTCGTGAATTTATAGAATCTCATGCAAAGCATGTTAAGAATTTGGATATATAGGAGGAAATTTTCGTGGAAGAAATAAAAAACGAGCGTATAATATCCGTTGAATTACAAGATGAGATGAAAAAATCTTATATCGATTATGCAATGAGTGTAATTGCATCAAGGGCATTACCAGATGTCAGAGATGGTTTAAAACCTGTTCAACGTCGTATATTGTACTCAATGAGTGAACTTAACTTGTCTCCAGACAAGCCTTATAGAAAATCTGCCCGTATTGTTGGTGATACAATGGGTAAATATCACCCACATGGTGATAGTTCAATATATGAAGCAATGGTTCGAATGGCACAACCATTTTCAGTAAGAGAAATGTTAGTTGATGGTCATGGTAACTTTGGTTCTGTTGATGGTGACAGTGCTGCTGCTATGCGTTATACAGAAGCAAGGCTAAGTAAGATTGCAATGGAAATGCTTGCAGATATTAACAAAGATACAGTTGATCATGGACCAAACTTTGATGAATCATTAAAACAACCATTAGTATTGCCAGCAAGATACCCTAATCTTTTAGTTAATGGTACAAGCGGAATTGCAGTTGGTATGGCAACTAATATCCCACCACATAATCTTAATGAAGTGATAGATGCAGTTGTTAAAATGATTGATAATAATATTATGGAAGATAGAGAAACTGAACTAGAAGAATTAATGACAATTGTTAAAGGACCTGACTTTCCAACATATGGTAAAATACTAGGTAAATCCGGGTTTACACAAGCTTATAGAACAGGTAAGGGTAGTGTAAAAGTAAGAGCAGTAACAGATATTGAACCAATGCCTGGTAACAAACAACGAATTATTGTTACAGAATTACCCTATCAGGTTAATAAAGCAAGATTAATTGAAAAAATTGCAGATTTGGTTAAGGAAAAGAAAATAGAAGGTATTAGTGATTTACGTGATGAATCAGACCGTAGAGGTATGCGTATGGTTATAGAGTTAAAACGTGATGCTAATGCAAATGTTGTTCTTAATAAATTATATAAACATACACAATTACAAGATTCTTTTGGTATGAATATGCTAGCTCTTGTTAAAAATGAACCAAGAGTATTAAATCTTAAAGATATGCTTGATTATTATTTAGAGCATCAAAAAGATGTTGTTACTAGAAGAACAAAGTATGAACTAAAAAAAGCAGAAGATAGAGCTCATATTTTAGAAGGTTTATTGAAAGCTCTTGATAATATTGATGAAGTAATCAAGATTATACGTGGATCAAAGTCTACACCAGAAGCAAAGATTAACTTAATGGAAAGATTTGGTTTTTCAGAAGTTCAAGCGCAAGCTATTGTAGATATGAGACTTCGTGCTCTTACTGGATTAGAAAGACAAAAGCTTGAAAATGAATACAATGAACTTCAAGAATTAATTAAAGAATTGAAAGCTATTTTGGCTGATACAAAGAGATTACAGGAAGTAATAAGAGAAGAAATTCTTATTATAAAAGCTAAATATGGTAGTCCACGTCGCACAGAAATAACATATGATGAAGGTGATATTGATATTGAAGACCTTATCAAAGAAGAAACAACAGCTATTACAATGACTCACTTAGGTTATGTAAAGCGTATGCCTATTACAATTTATCAGTCACAAAATCGTGGAGGAAAAGGCAAAAAAGGTGCAGCTATTCGTGAAGATGACTTTGTTAAACAAATATTCATCACATCAACGCATCATTACATTCTTTTCTTCACTAACAAGGGAAAAGTTTATAGACTTAAAGCTTACGAAATTCCTGAGTCAAGTAGAACTGCACGTGGTGTAGCTATTGTTAATTTACTTCAACTTGGGCCTGGTGAGAAGATTACAGCTGTTATACCTCTTAAAGAATATACAGATGATAAATACTTGGTAATGGCAACTAAAAACGGTATGATAAAAAAATCATCTATAATGGAATACATTAATATTCGTGTAAGTGGTTTACAAGCAATTAATTTACGTGAAAATGATGATTTAATTGAAGTTAAATTAACAAATAATCAGCAAGAAATACTTCTAGGAACTAAATTTGGACAATGTATCCGTTTTAGTGAAGATGATGTTAGAGTAATAGGACGTACATCAATAGGTGTTCGAGGAATTAATCTTAATCCAGAAGATGAAGTTATTGGAATGCAACTCGTATCACAAGGTACTGACATGTTAGTTGTTGCTGAACGAGGACTAGGAAAACGTACAAAAATGCGTGAATTTTCTGCACAAAACCGTGGTGGGAAAGGTGTTAAATTCTATAAAATTACAGCAAAAACAGGTAATGTAATTGGTATGAAAGCTGTTGATAAAGAAAATGAATTAATACTTATTACCAACGAAGGAATTGTTATTTGTATCAGAGTGGCTGATATAAGTACATTTGGACGTATTACATCTGGTGTTAAACTTATGGATCTTGATAGTCATATTCAAATTGCAAGTGTTGCAAGAGTGAAAGAGATTATTGAATCTCCTGAGGAAGA
>JAOZKH010000075.1 GCA_029935405.1 Vallitaleaceae bacterium
AGAAGAAACAGAAGAAACAGAAGAAGAATAGGCACATGGATATGGTAAGGAGGATTTTATGAGTTATATACAACTGATTTATAATCCTGTAGCTGGACAGAGAATATTTAAGACTAGACTAGACTATATTATTGACATATTTCAAAGACATGGATATGAACTTAGAATACATCGTACCATGGGAAATAATGATTATGATACTTTTTTTGACACTAGATCGTTTGATGGTTGTGAAGGAATTATAATTGCAGGTGGTGACGGTTCTTTTAATCATGTTGTTAATGCAATGAAAAGAAGGAACTTAGATATTCCAGTTGGAGTTATTCCAGCAGGAACAGCCAATGATTTTGCTAAACATATAGGTATACCTGAGCAAATACAGAATGCGATTAATACCTTAGCTAAGATGAGTACTAGAAAATTTGATTTAGGTGTAGTTAATGGAAAGTATTTTGTTAATGTATGTAGCGGAGGACTTTTAATTAATATTTCTCATGAGATAGAACCTGAACTTAAGAATATGTTAGGTAAGTTAGCGTATTATATTAAGGGAGTACAGCAGTTGCCAAAGTTTAGAAGCCTTAGATTTAGAATTACTTCAAATAATAAAGTTTACGAGGAAGAATTATTTTTATTTTTGGTTATGAATGGTTCTAGCGCAGGAGGTTTTAATAGAATTGGTGAATATGCTTCCATGAAAGATGGGAAACTAGATTTTGTAGGTATTAAGTCGTGTCCGGTAAATGATATTCCAATTGTATTTGCTAAAATCATGTTAGGAGAACATTTAGAAGACAAAAACATACTTTATTTTCAAAGTGAACATATTATTATCGAATCACTAGAAAAAGAAAAAATACCAACAGATGTGGATGGGGAAATTGGACCATCTTATCCATTAGATATTAAAGTTATACCTGAAGGAATCAATGTTATAATTAATCCAAATAGATAAATTGTTGGTTAAACAATGCATAAAAATGACTTGAACAATGCATAAAAGTATTGACTTAAATAATTATCTCATGTATAGTAAAGGTACAATTTAATAGAGTATGTGGTTCCTTCTTTGAAGGATTAAAAGGGAAATTGGTGTAATTCCAATGCAGCCCCCGCTACTGTAAGCACTACGAAATTCAACGACCATTGAGCATTGCTTGAGAAGGTGAATAGTAGGTTTGATGTGTGAGTCAGGAGATCTGCCAGATATTATGTAAGCAAATGCTTTCGGAGGGAAAGTGCGGCAAATAACTATGTTTTGAAACCGTATCTTTGATACGGTTTTTTAAATGGAAATTTATATTTGTTGTAAAGCTCTAAAGTAAAACTGAAGATAGAAAGTGAGAAAAAAATGAAAAAATCAATGCAAATGTTATTAATGTTATTACTAGTGAGTGTTATGGTTATTGCTGGATGTAGTAGCGAGGAACCTGTTGTTAACACGTATGAAGGCGGTGAATTAGCAACACCAATAAAGGTTGAAGCAAAAGAGACTGAAAGTGAACCGGAAGTAGTTGAAGAAGAACCAGTAGTTGTTGTTGTTGAAAACGAAAACTTGACAGAGTATCCATATACTTTTACAGATAAATTTGGCAATGATATAACAATTGAATCTAAGCCTGAAACCTACGTTTCATTTGCACCAGAGATTACTGAAACGATTTTTGAGTTAGGAGTAGGTGAAAACTTAGTAGGACGATCATCTTATTGTGACTATCCAAGTGAAGCACTTGATGTGGCTGATATGGGAACACTATTTGAGTTCAGTATTGAAGCAGTTATAGAGGCAAGTCCTGATGTTGTGTTTTTATCATCAATGGTAAGTGAAGAAACTTATGTACAATTAATTGACAATGGGTTAATAGTTGCTGTGTTTGATTATGATAGTAATCTTAGCGGAACTATGGATCAAATTACTAATATAGCAGCAATTACAAATAGAATTGATCAAGGTATGACGATTAATGACAGAATTGTAGCAGCAATTGAAGATCTTACAGCTAAAGCTTCTGATAGAGAGAAAAAAACTCTTTATTTTGCAGTTGGAGTAGGTGAATATACAAGTACTGCAACGGGTGATACATTTATGCATGATATTATTCAAGCGGTAGGAATTACAAATGTAGCTGCTGATGGATCTAATTGGATGTATACCGTTGAACAAATAGTAGAAGATGATCCTGACTATGTTATTTGTTCTAATAAATATGAAATGAAAGAAAAAATTGAATCCCTTGAAGGATATAAAGACTTAAGAGCAGTTACAGAAGGAAAGTTATATGAAATTGATGAAAATATATTTTTCAGACAAGGACCTCGTGTTGTAGAAGCAATGTATGTTCTTGAAGCATTAGTATATCAAGCTAACTAATTACTGATTTGTTCATTAGAGGTGTTGTTATGGGACGCAAAGACAGAAAAATAAATATTGGCATTACCATCGTTATATTAGCCATTGTTGTTATTGTTGTTGCAAGCGTAGGTAATGTAACAATACCTTTAAATGAATTTTTCAGTATAATAGGTTCGAAAATCCCAATAATTAAAGGATTTGTAAATGAAGAACTAATAATTAAAAGTCATAGTATAATTGTTCTTAATCTTAGATTCCCAAGAATAGTATTAAGTATGTTTGCAGGATTTGGATTAGCTTATTCAGGTGTTGTATATCAAGGCGTATTTAGGAATCCTATGGCGGAACCATATTTATTAGGCGTTTCATCAGGGGCAGCTCTTGGAGCAACACTAGCAAGTGTGTTTCCGGTTTCGATTTGGTTTTTAGGATTTAGTTATACTTCAATTATGGCATTTTTTGGTGCGATACTTGTATTATATTTAATTTTTATAATAACAAATACAAGAAAAGGGCAAACAATGAACATCCTACTTCTTGCAGGACTTGCTATCAATTATTTTATTAGCTCAATTATTTCATTGTTTATGATGTTTAATCAAGATAAAATTGATGATGTGTACTTTTGGACAATGGGTAGTTTTAAAACGGCAACTTATGAAAAAATATTGGTTGTTATGATAGTAGTAGTAGTAGTGATTGCTTATACATTTCCTCTTAACAGAAAACTAGATATTATGCTTTTAGGTGATGAACAAGCTAAAAGTTTGGGTATAGATGTAGTAAAAACAAAGCGTAAAATGTTGGTGGCAACATCTCTAATGGCAGCGGTAATAGTTGCATCTTGTGGGATTATTGGATTTGTTGGTTTGATTATTCCACATCTTATTAGGCTGTTTGTTGGACCTATACATAAAAAACTATTAATTCATTCTACTTTACTTGGTGGAATATTTTTGATAATAGCTGATACTGTTGCAAGAAGCATTATTCCAAATAAAGAAATTTCAGTGGGAATTATTACATCAATTTTTGGAGTTCCGTTTTTTGTCTGGATGTTATTAAAGAATAAACAGCGTATTTAAGAGTTTATAAGTGAGGGTGTTAACATGATTCGAATTAAAAATTTGTCATACAGTTATGGAAAAACATTGGTCTTAGATAAAATTGATATTACATTTACAAGACCTGGAATATATGGTATTCTTGGACCTAACGGTGCAGGAAAATCCACCTTGCTAAAAATTATTGGTGGGATTTTGAATATACCAGCTGGACAGGTTTTTATTGAAGAAAAGGACATTCATTCTATTAAGCATAAAGAACTTGCAACAATTATTGCTTATGTTCCGCAACAATTTATACCAAACTATGCGTTTACGGTTAGACAACTTCTTGAAATGGGTAGGCATCCGTATCACGGTCAATTCGATAGTATTACTAAAGAAGAGAATGAACTTATTGATTATTCGATAAAGGTAACAGAACTATCTAAATTAGAACATAATTATATTACAGAGCTTAGTGGTGGAGAATTACAAAGAGTTATGATTGCAAGGGCTTTAGTGCAAGATACACCTATAATCATACTTGATGAACCGATTAGTCATTTAGATATTCATTACCAAAAAGAAATTATAAAGCTATTAAGAAATATTGCTATAGATCGAAACAAACTAATAATTACTGTTTTGCATGATATGAATGTAGGACTTAATTATTGTGATTATATTCATCTTATTCATGATCATAAGGTTACATCAGGCAAACCAAAGGATGTACTTACATTAGAAAAGGTTAAAGCTATTTATAATGTGGATTTAATAAAAATCAAACATGGAGATAGTGAATTTATACATTGGTAAATCAAAGGAGACTAACTATTGAAAGATAAATTTATTATTAACCAAAACAATAGCGAAAAACAACCTTGGTTAAATGCTCCTGAAATATTTGAGATTAACCGTTTACCTGCTAAAAACTTCTCTATTTCATATGAAAATAAAGAAACCTGTATTGCAAATAAACCAAATTCAAGCAATAGAATGAAATTGTTAAATGGGCAATGGAAATTTAAAATGGTTACAAAACCATCAGATAGGATTAAAGATTTTTATAAGGAAAACTTTGATAATACTAGTTGGCATGAAATTACAGTTCCAGGACATTGGCAACTTCAAGGATATGATTATCCACAATATACAAATACAGTTTACCCTTGGGTAGGAAATGAAGAAGTTACAGAAGGCAGAGCACCAATTGAGTATAATCCGGTAGGAGCATATGTGACGACATTTGACGTGCCCAAAAATTTCATAAATCAGCCCGTCTACATCAGTCTACAAGGGGTTGAATCTGCATTATATATATATATCAATGGCGATTGTATTGGCTATTCAGAAGATAGCTTTACTAATTCAGACTTTGATCTTACACCGTATCTTAAAGAAAAAAACAATAAGTTAGCCATTGAAGTATTTAGGTGGTGTGATGCAAGTTGGCTTGAAGACCAAGATTTTTGGAGGCTGAGTGGTATTTTTAGAGATGTGTTTTTATATACAACCAAAGATGTATCCATTAACTCATTTCAATTAAAGACAGAATTAGTAAATGAATATACAAAAGGCATATTAACTATTAATGGAGATATTAGTAGATATAAAGTTTTTAGCGGACAAACAGCTAACTTGAAAGCTATTTTAATGGATGGAGATATAATAGTTGGAGAAACTATTATTATTGAAAACTCAATTCTAGAAAATGAAAGCACTATTTATAATGGTGAGATTCCAATAGATAATGTCAAATTGTGGAGTGCCGAGATACCAAATCTATATACATTATTATTTGAACTTTATGATGGAGAAGGAAATATTCTTGAATATAGAAGCCAGCGAGTAGGATTTAGAGATTTTGAAATCAAGAAAAACCTTATGTATATTAACGGTAAAAAAATACTGATGTTAGGCGTTAACAGACATGAATTTAACCCAAACGTAGGTAGAGCCGTAAGTTTAACTGAGATGATTAAAGATGTTAAATTAATGAAACAAAATAATATTAATGCTGTTCGTACGTCTCATTATCCTAATCATCCATATTTTTATGATATTTGTGATGAGTATGGATTATATGTTATCGATGAAACAAATCTAGAAACTCATGGTTCATGGAAATATTCAAATGCACAGGAATTTCAACCTCTAGCAGTACCAGGCTCAAAGCCTGAATGGACTGCTAATGTTATTGATAGAGCAAATACTATGGTGAAACGTGACTTTAATCATGCAAGTATTATCATATGGTCACTTGGAAATGAATCATATGGAGGAAGCAACTTTATAGCGATGAAAGATCATATTAAAGAGTTAGATAATTCAAGAGTAATTCATTATGAAGGAACTTTTCATGATAGAACATTTGAAGAAGCAACGGAAATTGAAAGTCAAATGTATACAAAACCTTCAATGCTTGAATACTACGCTACGAGTAACCCACAAAAACCAATAATTTTATGTGAATATGCTCATGCAATGGGTAATTCATGTGGTAACTTATATAAGTATACTGATTTGTTTCACAAATATGAAGTCCTACAAGGTGGATTTATATGGGATTGGATTGATCAGGCTCTTTGGAAAGAAGAAGATGGGATTAAATATCTAGCTTATGGAGGAGATTTTGGTGACTCGCCAAATGATAATTTCTTCTGTGGGAATGGTTTAATATTAGCAGATAGAACAAAAACACCAAAACTTGTGGAAGTTAAAAAATGTTATCAAACAATTGAATGTGAGCCGATTAATCTTAAAGCTGGATTAGTTAAATTTATTAATTTTAATTTATTTACTGATTCAAGTTATATTAATATTAATTACCGTGTAGAACTTAATGGTAAGATATTAACAAAAGGATTATTTGATGTTATCATAAAAAAAGATTCTGAATTAGAATATAAGCTTCCTTTGGATATAACGAATTTGTTAAGCAAAGAAGGTGAATTATACCTTCACATAACTTATAACTATAAAGATGAAACCCTATATGCACAAAAAGGTTTTGAACTTGGATTTAGTGAATTACATCTACCAAACATAGTAAAACTCGAGACAACTAACTATGATGATCTTTTAACATTAGGTAGAACAGAGGAAGAATATCCATATATTATCGTAGAGGATAAAGAAGATAACTATCTTGTGACAGGCAATAGTTTTATCTTAGAATTAGACAAAAAAACAGGCTTTATTAGTAGTTATAAGATAGAGAAAGAAGAGTTTTTAATAGCACCGTTAAAACCGAATTTTTATCGAGCAACTACTGACAATGACCTTGGTAATGGCCTAGATGAAAGAACTAAGATATGGAAAAATATGGCAGATACAATGATTTTATCTGATATTCTTTTTGTATCTAAAGAAGAAACAAACTATGTAGAAATCAAAACAATTCATACATTAGATGATAAATGTGCAGCATATATTAAGTCTAAGTATTTATTAGAATATAGCGGCAAGGTAGAAGTGAATATGGAATTAATACTAGAAGAAAGTATGCCTGAATTACCTGCTTATGGATATGAATTTATTTTGGATAAAAAATTTAGTGAGATAACATGGCTTGGTCGTGGACCACATGGAAACTACGTTGACAGAAAGAAAAGCTCTCCAGTTGGATTATATAAAGGTCTGGTTAAAGATCAGTGGTTTAATTATATTAGACCACAAGAATGTGGCAATAAAACTGATGTCAAGTTTTTAGAACTTACGACAGTGGATAAGACAAAAAGCTTAGTAATCACTTCTGATACTTGTTTTGAAGCTACAGCGCACGGCTTTACACCACAAGAAATCAATAGTTATTCACACCCACATTTAATGCCTGAAGCATCTAAGACCTCACTACGCATTAATGGATATCAAATGGGTGTTGGTGGAGATGATAGCTGGGGTGCAAAGACACATACAGAATTCACCATTTTGACAAATAAAAATTACAGTTATAATTTTAGTTTTGAAGGATTAGTGAAACAGAAGTAAACAAGAAGAAATCATGGATGTTTTACTTGAAAGGAATTTATGGATTTAAATATTTTAGCAGCATTAGTGGAATTATTTATATATATGATATTAGGATTTATCATAGTTAGATTTAGTATTGTCAAAGAAAAAGCGCTTAAACATTTCGCGAATTTTATATTCTTTGTTACAATGCCTTCATTGATAATTACGTCAATGGTTAGTGGTGTAGATATTAAATCGGATAATTTAATAACAGTAATAGTAATGTCCATTGTATTATATGGATTTTTAGTAGGAATGGGATTTGTATTACCTAGATTACTAAAAGTTGATAAAAATTACATTGGATTGTATAGTTTTATGGCAGTTTTTGGAAATGTTGGATTTGTCGGATTTCCAGTTATAATTGCAGTATTAGGTGAAGAGGCACTGTTTTATGCAGCGGTGTTTAATATACCTTTTAATATACTTGTATTTACACTAGGTGTATACTTTATCACAAAGGATACAGATCAAAAAGGAAAAGTTGATTATTGGAAATTCTTGAATCCAGGAATAGTTGCTACTGTAATAGGCTTGATTTTGTTTTTTAGCGGATGGCAATTACCATCATTGGCTATGAATGTATTAACATCACTTGGTAGAATCACAACACCACTTTCATTAATAGTTGTCGGTGGATCATTGGTTGGCGTTAAAATTGCAGCAATTTTCAAGAATCATATTATTTTTATATATTCATTTATAAAGCTTTTTTTACTACCGACACTTTTTGCTTTTATAATAAGTGCAATAGGGATTAATTCTGATATTGCAAGTGTAGCCACAATAATAGTAGCGATGCCTATTGCTGCAAATACTGTTATCTTATCCCAAGAATACGACGGACATGTTAAGGAAGCTTCAGAAGCGGTATTTATATCAACTAGCTTGATTATTGTTTCAATACCGTATATTATATTTTTGATTAATACTTTATTTTAAATATGATTAAGGTATCAAAACTAAATAGTAAAAATTAATTTTGATACCTTAATTATATATTTTTATCTAGCAGGAGGAATATTATGAGTTATGAACTAATTATTGTTTTGGATTTTGGTGGGCAATATAATCAATTGATTGCACGTCGCGTTCGAGAAGCAAATGTTTATGCAGAAGTAATGCATTTTGATACACCAATTGATGAAATAATCGCAAAAAAACCAAAGGGTATTATTTTTACCGGTGGACCTAGTGTTGTATATGAAGATGATGCACCAAAAGTAGATCCAGAAATTTTTGAATTAGGGATTCCAATTCTAGGAATATGTTACGGCTCACAACTTATGGGATATACATTAGGTGGTGAAGTAGCAAAAGCAACACAAAGAGAATATGGCAAAACAGATATGACAGTAGAAACAAGTCATAGCTTATTCAAAGATGTTTCAAAAAATACAGTAGCATGGATGAGTCACACATACTATGTAAGCAATCCTCCTGAAGGTTTTACAGTTACTGCATCAACAGACTCATGTCCGGTTGCAGCAATGGCTAACGAAGTTAAAAAGTTATATGCAGTACAATTTCACCCGGAAGTTAATCACACTCCTGAGGGTCAGAAAATGTTAGAGAACTTTCTGATAAATATATGTAAATGTAAGCAAGACTGGGTTATGACAGACTTCGCTCAGGAGCAAATAGCAAAACTTAAAGACCAAATCGGAAACAAAAAAGTACTTCTAGCTTTATCAGGTGGAGTTGATTCATCAGTAGCAGCAGTGCTTATTCATAGAGCAGTGGGCAAACAATTAACTTGTATCTTCGTAGATCACGGTTTACTTCGCAAAAATGAAGGTGATGATGTTGAGCGTATTTTCGGTGAAGAATTCGACATGAACATAATAAGAGTAAATTGTGAAGACCAATTTTTAGGTAAACTAGCAGGCGTTGATGATCCAGAGAGAAAACGTAAGATTATAGGTGAAGAATTTATTCGTGTATTTGAAGCGGAAGCTAAGAAAATAGGAACTGTTGACTTTCTTGTACAAGGAACAATATACCCTGATGTAATTGAAAGTGGCACTAAAAATGCGGCTGTAATAAAATCTCACCACAATGTAGGTGGACTTCCAGACCACGTAGATTTCAAAGAAATAATCGAACCACTTAGAGACCTATTCAAAGATGAAGTTAGAAATGTTGGTCGTGCAGTAGATATTCCTGAGTTTTTAGTATCTAGACAACCTTTCCCAGGTCCAGGACTAGCAATTAGAGTCATTGGAGCTATTACTAAAGATAAATTAGATATATTAAGAGATGCAGACTATATATTCAGAGAAGAAGTTAAAAAAGCAGGTATTGCCAAAGGATTAGGACAGTACTTTGCAGTATT
Source organism: Vallitaleaceae bacterium (assembly GCA_029935405.1). Taxonomy (GTDB): domain Bacteria; phylum Bacillota; class Clostridia; order Lachnospirales; family Vallitaleaceae; genus UBA1351. The sequence goes on from JAOZKH010000075.1 coordinate 9,752, forward strand.
AACTAATCTTAGATCTGTTGGTGTTATGGGTGATGAGAGAACCTATGACTATACCGTGGCTCTTAGAAGTGTAGACACATCAGACTTTATGACAGCTGATTGGAGTAGGATACCGTATGATGTGTTGGCGAAAGTTAGTAATAGAATTGTTAATGAAGTTAATCATGTTAATCGGATTTGCTATGATATTACGAGTAAGCCACCAGCTACGATTGAGTGGGAATAGTCGCAAATGTATTTAATGGAGTCGTAGTTATTACTAGTTCACTTAATATAGCTGTAGTGTTCATATTATTTATATGATCATCAAAAGGAATAATTTTTAATATCAGAGATTGCCCAGAAAAATTGAGCAGTCTCTTTGTATAAAAATACTTGAAAGTAAGATTGAAAATGTTATACTTACATAGAGGATATCGAAATCTATTTCAAATTACTCAGTAAAAGAGAATGGTTTTAAAGTATGAAAAGGGGATAAAATGAACAACATTGACCAAAACAATTTTAATGAAGTTATTGCAAGAATTGAATCCGCAAAGAATAGAGCATTTTCAAAAGTTAATGAAGAGTTAATTTTGTTGTACTGGGATATTGGTCATATGATTAGCTATAAGTTAGCAATTTCAGAGTGGGGTAATAAAGTAGTTGACGAATTGGCTATTTTTATTAAAAATGATTATCCTGAGATTAAAGGTTTTACAAGAAGAAACTTATATAGAATGAAACAGTTTTTTGAAACTTATAAGGATGAAGAAATTGTGGCGCCACTGGTGACACAATTAAGTTGGACTAATAATTTAATGATTTTATCTAAGACAAAAACAATCGAAGAAAAAGAGTTTTATATCAGATTAGCTATAAAAGAGCGATACTCAAAAAGGGAATTAGAGAGACAAATAGAAAGTTCTGTTTTCGAAAGAACAATGTTAGGGAAGAAGACAACTGACATTATTAATGAACTTGTTCCACAAAACATTGATGGACAATTTAAAGATACGTATATGTTAGAATTCCTTGATTTACCGACGGATTTTGCTGAAATAGATTTGCACAAATCCTTAATTAGTCATTTAAAAGATTTTTTAATGGAGCTGGGAGCTGGTTTTAGTTTCGTTGGAAGTGAATATAAAGTTCAGGTAGGCAATCATGATTATTTTATTGATATGGTATTTTATAATAGAAACATGCAATGCCTAGTTGCTATTGAGTTAAAGGTAGTTGAATTCAAACCAGAGTATTTGGGTAAAATGAATTTCTATTTAGAGGCACTTGATAGGGACATTAAAATGGAGCATGAAAATCCGAGCATCGGAATTTTATTATGTAA
>JAOZKH010000230.1 GCA_029935405.1 Vallitaleaceae bacterium
GGCACCATGGAATTGAAGTTTGTTCCTATTAATCCTAAAGAAAAAATTGCTAATTAATAATAGTTCGAGTATTATAGATATATAAATCTAAAGGAGAAAATAAATAATGTCAAAATTAATTACGCAGAAAATAAAAGATGGACAAACGTCACTTGGAATAGAACTTGGTTCGACAAGAATAAAAGCGATTCTGATGGATGATGCTTACAAAGTCATAGCAGATGGTTCATATGGATGGGAAAATCAATTAATTGATGGTATGTGGACTTATTCATTAGAAGATGTTTGGAAAGGTATTCAACATACCTATAAGGAACTAGCTGAGCAAGTTAATGAACGCTATGGTGTTGCACTTACCAATGTTGGTTCTATTGGCTTTTCAGCAATGATGCATGGTTACTTGCCTTTAGATGAAAAAGGTGAATTATTGGTACCATTTAGAACTTGGCGAAATAATAAACAAGAAGAAGCTTCAAAAGCTTTAACTAAGTTAATGAACTATCCGATTCCTCAAAGATGGAGTATTGCGCATCTTTATCAGGCAATCTTAAATAATGAAAAACATATTAATGACATAGATTATTTAACAACTTTAAGTGGTTATATTCATTGGAAATTGACTGGTGAAAAAGTGATGGGTATTGGTGAAGCGTCAGGTATGTTCCCGATTCACCTTGAAAGCAAAAGCTTTGACCAAGGTATGATGGACGCGTTTGATCAACTAAATAAAAATATCTCTTGGAAGCTACAAGATATTCTACCAAAGGTACTCGTTGCTGGAGAAGAAGCAGGTGCGTTATCAACTGATGGTGCATTACTGATTGATCCTACGGGAAAGCTAACCGCTGGAATTTTGCTATGTCCTCCAGAAGGAGATGCAGGCACTGGCATGATAGCGACAAATAGTATTAAACCAAGAACTGGAAATGTTTCGGCAGGTACTTCTGTATTTGCAATGGTAGTTCTTGAAAAAGATTTAACAAAAGTGCATTCACAAATAGATCAAGTGACAACACCTGCAGGTAATCTTGTAGCAATGGCTCATGCTAATAACTGTTCTTCAGATATTGATGGATGGATAAAGCTACTAGGTGAAAGTGCAAAAGCACTTGGAGCTACTTTTGATATCAATAAGCTTTATGAAACACTATTTACTAGTGCCCTTGACGCAGATGAAAATGTTGGAAATCTAATGTCTTATGGCTATTTATCAGGCGAACATATTACTGGTGTTGAAGAAGGTCGCCCAATGTTTGTTCGACAGCCAGATAGTCAATTTAATCTTGCAAACTTTATGTGTAGCCACCTTTATTCAGCACTTGGTGCACTTAAAATAGGATTAGATATCTTATTAGTAGAAGAAAAAGTCCAGTTGAATGTTTTACTTGGCCATGGCGGCTATTTTAAGACAGAAGGTATTGGTCAAAAAATGATGGCAGCCGCAGCCGGTGTACCAGTATCTATTATGGCTACTGCAGCTGAGGGTGGAGCTTGGGGTATGGCGATTTTAGCAAGTTATCGTTTAAATAACACCAAGAGCCTTGAAGACTTTTTGACAACTGAAGTATTTGAAAGCATGGAAATTAATACATATACGCCAACAGATTTTGATATAAAACGTTTTGCAGATTATATGTCAAAATATAAAAAAGGTCTTGAATTAGAAAGAATTGCAAAAGAATATATTTAATAGTAGAGCATATTATCTATTAACGGAACCTGACATACGTCTGAAAGTATGTCTTCTTCCTTTGATTACAATTGAGTATGCCATAATGTTCTCAGGTACTGCGATGCCAGGTCCATAACCACAATCACCTATATGATGCAGGTCTGCGCCTGCTTCTTTTGCATGTAAAGCTATGCGGCGTATGGTATCTAGATCTGCACCTTCTTGGGACGTTCCAATTGTGGTCATAACAAGGCACTGTTTTTCGTGACATAAATGAATATAATCACTAATGGACTCTCTTGATAAACCTTGAACAGTTCCAGGTGCTGGTAATAGCACAATATCCGTACCTGCGTCAATTATTTCTTTAAGTTTCTCTTCGTTTATTAATTGTCGACCAATGGCATTTGCATCCCCTGATGCATGCATTCTACCTGCAATAATTACAATTTTATCTTTAAAATTATCAGAAATACTCTTGATACAGTTAACCATTGATTGATGGGATACTCCGACTTTCGGATTTCCTGTTAATACAATAAAATCAGCGCCTTGATCAACTAATTTTTGTACATTCGCAAGTGTAGCTTGGCGACCTATAGCTATTTGAGTATTAGTTTTAGAAAGTGTTGGATCAACTGGTTCTAAATTAACTCCAATAAATCTTCCGGATAATCGTTTTGCTGATTCAATTATAGTTTCTCCATCAGTTTTTTGAATGCCTCTAATTTGAGGATTATCTACATCATAAAAATTCAAGAGTACAACATCTGCACCAAAAGCAGCAGCAACTTCAACATTACTAATATCATAAAGAAGTGGTGAAATAGGAGAGATGATTTCACTGACTATTGTGCGCCCTTCTCCTAAACGTATACTTTCTATTAATTCAGGTGCTGTTATTTTCAAATCTTCTAAACCAAATCGATCAATTATTCTTTTACACATATTTAATACCTCTTTCTTTTCAGCTAATAATCTGTAACGAGACAAAATTTCTTTATTCTAGTATATCATTCTTGTTTATAGAATAAAAATATACTTTTAGAAAATCTTTAGAATTTAGTTATTTGGATTTTATTTCTTTCTACTATTATATAAACATAGCAAACAGTTGATGAATGGTTAAGGAGTCAAAACTACATAGTTGAACTTAGATAAACTCAGTTTTAATACCTGAACCATACCTTAAAACATCAACTACACTTAAAACATCAACTACAC
>JAOZKH010000231.1 GCA_029935405.1 Vallitaleaceae bacterium
AGTAGCCAGCTCACCAGATAATAAATGAGCATTGGATCCAGTCAAATAAATATCATAATCAAAGTCGACCATAAATGATCTAACTGCCCTTTCCCATTCATGTACTTCTTGTATTTCATCAATGGGGATAGATTTGGTGACAGGCACCTTAATGAGTTCGCTAATTTCTACATCAAAAAGACCCACATACTGTGGGCCTTTGTTTATCACATTACTTGGTTTAGTCACTTTCTCCAAGTCGAATAAATTCTTCATATGCAATATAATATTCTAATTTGCTTTTATCTAAAGCTAACTCTGCAAAGTAAAGATTTTCTTGACTTGCATCTAATGTGCTTTGAGTTTCAAATCCTACTTCAAAACGTTTTACTAGTCTTTCATAGTCACTTTTACTATTTTCTGCTTCTAATTCGCTAAGAGTTATCGTATCTCGCAGATTAAGTAATGTATTATAAGAGCTATACACATTCAATTCAACCTGTAGTTTCTGATCTTTAACACTATATCCTGCTTCAGTTACCGTTTCTTTTGCTTTTGTTATCGTATCGTCTGATGAGTTAATTGCATTAACTATTCTTAAGTTTTCACTTGCTAACTTAGCTTCTGCTTCAAGCTTGATTATTTCTATGTTATTTTCTAATTGATATTCTTTAATTTCAGTAAGGTTAAAGTCTAATTTACCTAATTCCGGTAAATCCGTCTTAACTATTTCTATTACTGTTTCTATATCCCACATCAAATATTGATTTAATTTAAGCACTATTTCATTTTTAGATATATTTAATTCTTCTATTTGTAGTTGTACTTTTCTTATCTCTAGTTCCTTAGTTGCCGCATCTGATTCAAGTGCCATACCAAGCTTAATCTTTGTATTAATATTACTAAGGTCAGTATTTAATCTACTTATTTTACTATTTAATAGGGCTATTTCTTTATCCTTAAGCGTATAGGTATAATAAAGATTTTTTCCTTCTAACACTACTTTATTTACTACTTCATCACTTTTGCTCTTTAAATATTCTAATTCTTTTTTAGCCGTATCAATATTATAAGTTTGATTTTTTTGTGACTCTAATGCAGTTGTCCCTGTACCTTTATTATCTTCTGCTTGATTTAATTTGTATTCACCAATAACAACATCATACTTTGCTATTTGAATATCTAGACTAGATACAGAAATTATCTCTTCTAATTTCACTATATTAAGTTCCTTTGAAGCTTCTTCTCCTACTAACGGTGTTGTTAAAAGACCGATAATAATGAATGTACTAATTGCTAATTTTAATATTTTACGCATAATATATTAATCCTTTCTAATATGGAAAATCTAAACCAGTTATATTATATAATGCTGTCAATGCACTCATATAGTCTCTTAACTTAGTTGCTCTGTTATTAGCTTTTTGTGTTACTAATATCTTGAAATCATTCACTACGTATTCTGCCATAAGGCCATTATCTAAGTTAATCTGTAGTCTTTCTAATTGTTTATTAGCATCTTCTAGTTCTTCTAATGCTAAGAAATATCCATTATAATTTTGAACTAAGTCATTGTAGTTTTCCGTTATAGAAAGTTCAATATCATTAATCGCTTCTTTAAGTTGTAGCTCAAATATCTTTAATTGATACTCTTCCGTTTTGTATCTATTATCATTTTTGCTAATATAATCATCCATAATATCTAGCTTTTGTTTTTGATAATTGATTGATGTGTTAATGCTTTTAATCGAATCTGAATTTTGTCTAGCTGTTTCTTTATAAAATTCTAACGTTTCAATTTTTATCATAAATTGCTTTGGAATTTCGATGCTAAAACTAACAGTAGGTTCAATTCCTCGCATAACATTAATATTCATCTTTGAATTTCTAATTTTTCTAGACAAAGTATCTCTATTAATTCTATCTATTATTTGTTGATTTTTGCTTTTGTTTAATTCATACTCCGACAATAATCCCTTTTCGTATTTAACTATATTTCTATTATAACTTTGTAAAGATGAGTTATAGCTTTGATCTAATAGTATTAACATATCTTGTAATAATATTACACTATCATATAACTGAGCCGCACCACCTTTGATGCTGCTTTCTGTTGTTTTTACAGCACTAGACAAACCATTTATTCCATCTAACATTGAAATTGGAAATATGCTAATTGGATCAACAAAAGTATTGTATTCTACATTTTTAGAAACGTTATGATCTAGAATACCAAATGCAGAGAATGCGTCTTTCAATTCAGTATATGTCATATAATCCACAATTGACATCATCGTAGGTATTTCATCTGCTAAAGTTACTTGCAACTCCCCAAATTCTATCAATTCCGGTTCAACTAAGACTTCTTGCACATTTAATGCTAATAAATCCAAATACCTTATATGATTTGACTGACTTACTTCAATATCATACAACACACCTAATGCTTTGTACGTTGGTAGCATGTCATAAACCGCTTTTAATGGTTCCATAATTTTGTTATAATCTGTATATCCTTTTACCAAATCTATTTTTTGATTTTCTAAATTATCTATAACATTGGTATATTCTAACGCTTCTTCTATAAACATATCCTTAGTCAGTATATTATTTTCTTCTCCGCTCATGGATAGTTTTCCAAAGATAAAAACCGTTCCAAAAGAGATTAACAAAATTAATATCAATACTAATTCCTTTTTAATTCTTTTATATTTCACTACATTCCTCCTTGCTACTGTTTTTATAGTAAATACATTTTATCATACTACTATGTATTTACCAAGTGTTTTGGACTTTTATTACCTATGACTCAGTTTCTACTTTTTTATATAAATTATAGTTTCGTTTTTAATCTACTAAAAAGCCCATGAAATAATTAAATCTCATGGGCTTAGCTTTTGCTTAAAATTGTTTCC
>JAOZKH010000232.1 GCA_029935405.1 Vallitaleaceae bacterium
CTCTACTTGACTAAGTAAATCTATGGAATCGTATATACTGTTGTATAGATGAGTTTTGGTTCCACTTCTCTCTATTTTATTTATATTTTGAAGAATTTCTGTTTTGTTATTTGTGAAAGGATTTAACAGTTTAACAGAGTCATGGAATTTGTAAACAGCAAGTTGATCTTTTTTATCTAAACTATTTACTATATCACCAGCCGCAGATTTAATTGCAGATAGAAATTGTTTGCTTATACTTTTGCTAGAATCAATAGAAAAAACAAGATATAGGTTGTCAGTAGATTTAAACATATCTTGTACTTTTACGTAGTTAACTCTGAAGCCATCTTCATAAACTAGCAAGTTATCTTCTGTAAGACCTGCAACAGATTTTTTTGCTGAATCACTTACAGTCACATGAAGTTTAACTTTTGGGAAATTTTTATTAGCGTTTACATTTGTTATCTTTAAAAACGGACCACCGTATAGGATAGAGGAAATTAGCAGCAGAGTGATAGATAGTGTAATTTTTTTTAAATTCATCTTATTATAAAACTCCATAATATTAAAGTAACACGTTATTATTATCGGATGTTTTAAAGATTTTAGTTAAGATCTTTTGAAAAAATATCTACTCTTCTAACGCACAATCTATAACTTTATTCATTATTAGTTTTACGGCATGAGGTATACCTTTTTCAATAAATTCCAAGTTTTCTTTAACTGCTTTTGGACTACCTGGTAGATTGATGATTAAGCTATTTTTTCTAATTCCTGAAGTGGCTCTTGAGAGCATTGCGTGAGGTGTAATTTTTAATGATTCCATTCTCATCACTTCACCGAAACCTGGAACTTCTTTTTCTATAACTTTTTTGGTTGCTTCCGGTGTAACGTCTCTTGGTGCACACCCAGTTCCGCCAGTTGTTAGGATTAAATCAATTTTGTTTTCAGACATTTCAATAATTGTATTTGAAATGTTTTCAATCTCATCTGGAACAATTGATATTTGTTTTGTTTCGTAGCCCATTTTGCTAACCCATTTTTCTATTTCTGGACCAGACAAATCTTCTCTTTTTCCTGCAGATGATCTATCACTTACAGTTATGATTCCTACGTTTATCATAACAACAACCTCCGAATTATCATATAAAAATACGTATAGTGATTTTTTCTAACTTTTAGACAATAATATCTAATCAAATTTTTGAATTTAAACGATAAGATTATTATTAAAGATAATAATGATTTTTGTAGGGCAAATGGCAATCAAAAAAAATTCTAAAAAATATATTTCAAAACATGATAAATATGTTGATTATAGAGTTTCTATAATATCAAATTATCTTACTTCTATAGATAATACAAATCGTTTAAATTGTGATCATGTAATACAACATCTGTTGAGTGATATTGATTTGTCTTTAGATTTGAAAATTGTAGATTATGTTTTTGATGCAATTGAAGGTTTGAAAAAACTAGTTAAGACTTGGGATATTTTGGAAGATGGTGATATTGTAGGATATATATATCAGGGAATTCAGTCTACAGATGATAAAAAAAACAAAGGACAGTTTTTTACACCAGCTGATATTGTAAGTGAAATGGTGGAAAGTTCTCTAGTCGATTTTGAAAATTTAGAGAAATGCAAAATTGTAGATCCTGCTTGTGGTTCTGGTCAGTTTTTGATAGAGACATTTAAGTATTTGTTTTTGAGATATAAAAATGAAGGTAAAAATTCAGATGAGTCAATTGATTTAATCATTAATAAAAATTTGCACGGAATTGATATTGATCCAATTGCTGTTGATATAGCACAGTACAATTTATCTGTTCTTTCAGGTTATAAAAAGGATAAGATAAAAATTCAAAGAAAAGATTATTTACTTAGAGACGATCTAAATTATATAGATAGTCTTTTAACATTTAAGTCATTTGATTTGGTAATTGGCAACCCTCCTTGGGGTAGTAAGTTAAATAATATAGAAAAAAAGTATTATCGTAAATCATATCATTCAATTAAATCAGGTATTAATACTTTTACTTTGTTTATAGAAAGATCATTTGATTTTGTAAAGGATGGTGGAGTTGTTTCATATCTTATACCGGAAGCTTTTTTGAATGTTAAAGCACATAAGAATTCGAGAGAGTTTGTATTAGATAGCTCAATGGTCGAAAAGATATCTACTCATGGTGAGAGATTCAAAGGGGTCTTTGCTCCTTCTGTATCTGTTCAGCTTCGTAGTGAGTTAGATCCTGTCAAAAAGAGAAAGAATATTGTATCTATAGATCTATTCAGTGGAGACAATACAAATACTTTGGTACCTCAGGATAGTTTTCATCGAAACTATGACAGTATATTTAATATTAATTACTCGCGTAAGGTTGTTGATATAGTTGATACAATGAACTCAAAGAGATCTCAGTATCTCCACAATTCTAAGTTTTTTTTGGGTATTGTTACTGGTGATAATACTAAACACATATCATCTGTCCAAACTGATGAATATCCAGATCCTATACTGGTTGGCAAAGATCTATGAAGAACAACGCAATAGGGAAGAAGCGGTAAACTCAGCCATTCAAGCAATAATTGCAGGTGATTCTAGGAATAATCATACACCAAAAGCGGATTCATTATTAAGAAGGGTGATTGCCTATAAAGATCTTTCAGAATATGAATATCTCGATTTTATTCGTAAACAGGTTAATTATGATGAAGTTATTTTCTCTGATGTTACAAATGAGATCGGAATGAAAAATGTGAGTGCAGGTCGGGTTGCCTGGGGAGATTATAATAATGATGGATTTCAGGATATTTTGTTAAATGGAATGCGTCTTTTCAGAAATATGAATGGAACACACTTTGTGGAAGTTACGCAAGCTGCATTTCCAGATACAATACGTGT
>JAOZKH010000233.1:0-991 GCA_029935405.1 Vallitaleaceae bacterium
TTCATAAATACCTCCATATTTTTTTATACTATTATTATAACAGATATTCAAAGCTATTATCACAAATAATCCATTTCATTTACCCATTTTTTTTATTGAGTTATCCACATTTTAAGGTATATTGATCTACTCTCTTGTTTTTCAGTTCTTTATTTGCACCTCTTACAGTTTGACTAAATACAAACCCTGTATTAGTAGAAAGTGTATAGTGAATATTATCGCCTGTGTTCATTCCTTTTTTATGCGAGAGAAAGTTGGTCTGTAAGTTAAACAATGATTTGTATTCCCAGAATACAAATCATATGTAATAGGAATATCGTTGGTATCAAAATAATTAATTTTATTTTCCTGTATACGACTAACTTGATTTTTGGTACAATACATCATATAAAGCGTATAAATTTAGAGAGAAAAATATAGTAGAGTGCATTCTAAATCATGAATCAGGAAGTAACATTTTAGTGCAAGGAGTCTATGATGAACACAAAAATATTCAAGCCTATAACAGAAACAAAATATCTTTCTGTTGAAAACGCATGGCGCTATCGAGGTATTATGCGTTCTTTTTATATATATGATCAAAAATATAAACATTGGATTTATAAAGAAGACATATTTCAAGATCTACAAAAAATTCAAAACTTTGAAACTTATACTATTGAATTATGCAAACAAGATTTGGATATGTTAGTAAGTTGGGGAAATCTAAGTGCTATTCAAGATACAACAAAAGTAGCGACGTATCAACAATTTATGAATAAGCAGTTTCGCTATCAGATGACGGAATATGCTATTGAAATTGAACGAATGGCTATACGACTAGAGAATCTTTTTATTGAAGGTAGTTCTCTAGAACCTACACTTTTAGAACGTATTAAAGATGAATTAAAAACACTTTCCAAAATGCCTGAACTAGAAGATAAAGAGGTAGGTGCATGGTGGAGCCAGTTAAGTGCTGACTTTCAGAGACTGAATCAAAATTATCAAGACT
>JAOZKH010000233.1:1001-2873 GCA_029935405.1 Vallitaleaceae bacterium
TAATTTCGCAAAGCATGTCCAAAGGCTTCTCTACAAAATTATCAAGACTATATTAGAGATTGGTATAGTGCAAAAGCCGAAGAATTAATGAAAACAAAAATTTTTCTTATGTATAAAGAAAAATTGGTGGAATATCTAAGAAATTTTATTAAGGAACTTCAACAATATGCTCATGAGATTGAATATATTTTAAAACAAGTTTCCAAGGAAAAAAATACTGAAATTATCGAAAAAATTTGCCGATATGAACAATCAATTCCTCGAATGGATATAGAAGAAGTAAGTTTTGAAGCACTTAAAGAAAATATCGAAGGTAAGTATAGTAGCTTACTAAATTTCTTTTTGAGTATTAACGGAAATGAAAGTGAAGTTGAGAAAATTCTTAGCATGACCAATGAAATCATTCGAAGAATTACTAGATATGCTGCTAATATTCTAGAAATGTCAAATCAATATTCTAACCGAAGAGAAGAATATAAGAAAATGATGGATCTTTTTGGAGAATGTGATGATATCAAGGAGGCCCATTTGTTATCGTCTCAGGTCTTTGGGATTTCTACCTATAAACATTTTCAAGGAGAGATGACTAGGGAAACAGAGAGCATCAACAGTTCTATTTTTGATGAGAAAGCGCTACAGAAAATAACGCCGCCAAGAATTCGAAATTATCGAGAAAAAGTAGTTAAAACAGCAATTAAAGATCACAGTGTAGAAAAAAAAGAGATGAGAGCTCAAGTTCTAGAAAAACGAGAAGCTGAAAGAGTGTTGCTTGAGTACTATATAAAAACAGGACGTATTGACTTTAAGACCCTTAAAAACATCAAACCGAGTGTACGTAAAACTTTTCTAAGGTGGCTTGCTAAAGGCATTAGTGAACAAGGACAAATAGCGGTTAATGAATTTGGTCATAAATTTAGATTAATCAATCCTAAGGAAAACAACAGATGTATTCTCACTTGTGAAGATGGAAACTTAGAGATGCCAGCGTATATATTAGAATTTGAGGTTCATACATGAGAGAAATACATGAATTACTAAATCAAAGATGGGTTTTAAAAAAAAGAACGCCAGAACTTTACTTTAAGTTAAAAGACCAATACGAGTTTTACAAACCCTTTTTTAGAGATAAGTTAGGTTATAATATTTTGATAAATCCGTTATTGATTAAAGCCGAAAAAATACCAGGTCGAAGTGAAGTATGGATGGGAATTCAAGCCTTCGAGACCCCTCAAGCATATGTTTTTTTATGTCTGGTGCTGATGTTTTTAGAAGAAAAGGATATCGAGGAGCAGTTCGTTCTTTCACAAATCACGGAATTTCTTCAAAATCACTACCCAGGTGAAAAATTAGATTGGACTATTTTTTCCAAACGCAAAGTTTTAATACAAGTTTTAAAATTTTGCTCAGAAGAAGGACTTATTGTCATTAACGATGGAAATGAATCAGGTTTTACCGGATCAATAGGTTCGGTGGAAGTTCTCTATGAAAATACAGGAGCTTCTAAATATTTTATGCGACGGTTTAATTTTGATGTGTCAGAAGTTAGAAATTTTCAAGATATAGAAAGATCGGAATGGCAATCTCAAGATAAAGATAGAGGGTTATTTAGGCGATATCGAGTTTATCGCAGGTTGGTGATGTCACCTATTGTATATCAAGATAATGAAGAAGATCAAGATTATCTCTATATCAAAAAGCAGAGAAGTATGCTTGAAAATGATTTCACAAAATATATACAAGCCGATTTTCATTTGCATAAAAATGGTGCCATACTTATGATGTTTGATAATCTTCAACTAGCAGATGTTTTTCCAAATCGTAAAAATATTTCAGATATTGTGTTACAACTATGTCAGATTATTCAAAGAGAAA
>JAOZKH010000234.1 GCA_029935405.1 Vallitaleaceae bacterium
ACTTTGCTTACAAATAGAGAGTATCGTAGATTTATTGATTATAATAATATCACACAGCAATCAGTTATAGAATTTTCTAATGAAATGAATATTCATCCTGGTATTTTAGTAGGTAGGCTACAAAGAGATCAAATAATTGGTTATGAGTGTATGAATGATTTAAAAGTTAAATATAAGATTTTATAAAAATTGGAATTAGTTTATACTAGTTCCTTTTTTATTCATAAATCACCTTACTATTGTTTATGGTACTCTAACGACCGTGTCAATATTTGATTCGATACAAGCATTAATCCACTGTTAGTTCTCCCTCATTTTTTAGTTGCTTTATCTTTTCCCGGTCTTAATTGTTCATAGTCCACAACCAATTTACCGCCTTGACCTATCGTGGATAATACTCTATTGCTGTTACTACATAACCGTCAATAGTTCCTTTTTCAAAGTAGTTTTTTCGCATACTTAGAGCTCCGTTTTCTATTTATTCTAACATAAAAATAGATAAATCTCACCGAATTTGTGACCTTTTTGAAAACAACAAAAAAACTAGTAAAATATACGGTTTCAGAGATTTGAAGCTAAACTTCTGTAATTATGGGGAAAGGGGAATTATAGCTATTTTCAAAGAAATTCAGCGGAATTAAAAAGTGATTTGAAATATAATGGTAAATAATTGTTCGATGAAGTAAAATGTCTGTAGAAGCGAAACTGTTGAATTTTGGATGCTAGTAACTTGAAATTCACTAATTTATACATATATAAAATATTTTGTTGAATTTTGTGGTGAAGTCATATATAATAGTACTATAGGAGGTGATTGTTAATGATTACCAAAAGTAAACTAAGTGAATATTATAGTCCTGATGAGCCGATACTTTTTGAGGATATTGAGAAGCGGTTTGAACTTAGTAAGGTATCAATGAGAAAATCGATGTCACTTCTTGCACAGAAAGGTGAAATAAATCGTTTTTCAAGAGGGGTATACTATATTCCAAGAGAAACAATCATTGGTGAATCCAAGTTAAAACCATCCAAAATAATCGCTGCAAAGTATTTAATGAATAATTCAACCACATCAGGTATCTATACTGGTTTGGCACTACTGAATAAATTAAGGTTAACAACACAAGTACCTAACGTGGTTGAAGTTATGACTAATGTAGAAACGAATAGGAAACGCGAAGTGAAACTGGGTCAGCAAAAGGTTATCCTACGTAGTTCGAGAGTAAAGATTGATAGTGAAAATGTCAGAATTGTGGAAATTCTTGAAGCTCTTCGACTGTTAAAAAATATAGATGATGATCAAGCTAAGAAGCTGAAAATATATGCACAAGAAAATAATTTAAAGCGCAAAGATTTGGATAAAGTTTTAATTAATTATCCAAGAAGTGTTTTTAAGAAACTTGTAGAAAGTGAGATAATAGATGAATTTACATCTTGATGAAACAGCGTTTGATGATGTCGTCACAGAAGTGGCTGATGAACTTAATATACATCGTTCCATTATCATAAAGGACTATTTTGTGACTTTAATACTTATGACATTGAAGAAGTTTTATCCAGAGTTTATATTTAAGGGTGGAACTTCTCTATCCAAGTGTTTTGGGGCAATAAATCGTTTTTCTGAAGATATAGATTTGTCCTACCATGTTGTAAGTGGTGAAAAAATCACACAAAATAAGATAAAAAGTGCAAATAAAGGTATTAGGGAAGCTATAAAAGAACTGAATTTTGATTTTGAGAATAAAGAGGAATTTAAGTCAGGGAGAAAGTTCCAATTATTTGATATCGGTTTTAGATTTCATGAGGATGGTAGTTTAGTCAGAGATCATATTATTATTGAAAACTCTGTATTGACAATATCCTTTCCAGTAAAAGAAATGTATGTTGAATCTATAATCGGGAAATTTTTAATAGATCAGGGAAAGGAAAGTATTTGTGAGCTATATGGGTTAGTGGAATTTAAAGTGGTTGTTCAAGATATGACTCGAACTTTTATTGATAAAGTATACGCTATATGTGATTATTATTTAGAAGACAAAGCAGAAGAGCATTCTAGACACCTTTATGATATACATATGCTATACAGTAGAATAGGAGAACTAGAAGAACTTAAGGATTTAGTTTCACAAGTACGCAAAGAAAGAGAAGGAAATATTAAGAGCTTTTCCATTAGAGATAATCATCAAATCAGCAAGTTGCTAAAGGATATCATTGAATCAAATTACTATGAAAAAGACTATAAAACGGTGACAAGTAGTTTGTTATATGATGAAACATCCTATAAAGAAGTTATTGAAACATTGAAGAAAGTTGCTATGGTTGATATATTCTAAAAGAAAGATGGAATTACAAAGTTGATTTATTAGCACTAATTAATGCAGGTTTAGCGTAAGATTAAAGAAAAAGTTGAATTATCTGAAAAGGTGTTTACATTACGAACTGGATTTGATATAATTTTTAGTAGGAAAAGAAATCATAAGAATGTGCAAAGAATAAAAAGTAATAGATAAAAGAGAAACAAAAAAGCTTGTGATTATTTTTAGATAACTAAGGATAATATAAATGAGAAAAAATAGTTGTTTCTTTAAAAGGAAATAACTTAAAAAATTATTGCTATAACTAGCAAGTAAAAGAGTAAACTAATTCAACAATTGGTATACTCTTTTTTGTTGGAATTTATTATTATACTAGAAGATTATCATGGAAAAGATTAGTTAAAACCAATTGGGGTCAAATTAGGGTCAAAGGGCAAAATAAAAGCACCTAAGAGTTGAGTTTAGGGGCGTTCGGGTGGGTATGTTACGTTTATTCCCCATATTCTGAACATCGTTTTCTGCCTCTTTCTAGGTTTTTATTATATAGT
>JAOZKH010000235.1 GCA_029935405.1 Vallitaleaceae bacterium
ACTAAATTAATGCGACCACCCTCCTTTATTCACTTTAAATATTCACCATTATACTGTATAATAATTATATCACTACTATAGGAGAATTCGATGAAATCAAATACACTATTCAAAAAATTTATCATACAATCCATTATATCCTTCTTGATTACTGGAGGATTATTAACTTTTTTTGTATCAAAATCAATAATCAATCAAGAGATTAATCATAACATAGAAATCGTCTCATTAACCCTCATCCATAGTCTAGATCATTGGTTTAAATCCGTTGATTTAAGTGACTTAACTGAACATGATATTGAACATCTTGATGATGAATTCAAGTCCCTGAATGAACTAGGTAATATTGCTGATATCCGAATATGGAACAAGGAACGTGAGTTAGTTTATTCTCAAAATAAAGAACTTATTGGTACATTAGAACTTGAAACAGAGCACTATGAAAATGCACATAATGGAATTGCTGATTATGAAGTATCTGAAGTTAATGCTGAGGAGAATAGAATGTTAAAAGAATTGGGGGATGAATTTATTGAGATCTATCTACCAATACATGATTACACTAACGGCTCTTTAGCAGGTGTGTTTGAGGTTTATAGATCTTTTGATCAATCAAGAGATTCTATCGGTTCTAGTATAAGGTCTATCGTTACAATCCTATCAATTGGCTTAATAATCCTATACTTCTTTTTGGCAAGAACTATTTATAATAGTTCTAATAAACTCATAAGTCAAAATAAAGAAATTAAAAAACAAGCCAATCAACTTGAAGAATCCTTGGAGCAACTCAACAATCTATACCGCTCTGTCATAAGAGCTATTACAAATGCAATTGATGCAAGAGATAAATTTACATCTGGTCACTCAATTCGTGTAGCTGAGCTAACTATAGGATTCGCAAAATATCTTAAGATTATTAGTGACGATGTTGATCAACTTGAAATTGCTGCTTTGTTACACGACATTGGTAAATTAGGTGTACCTGAATCAATTATTACAAAACCTGGTTCATTAACTGATGAGGAATACGAAATAATTAAGCAACATCCAATAATTGGTGAGAAGATAGTACATGACATTGAAGTGCTCCACGATACCATCGATGTCATAAAATTTCACCATGAGCATTATTCTGGGAAGGGTTATCCTGAAGGCTTGTCTTCAGATCAAATTCCATATGCAGCCAGGATCATCGCTTTAACTGACGCATATGATGCAATGACTAGTAAAAGGCCATATAGAAAAGCCTTATCCAAGGACAAGGCCATTCATGAAATCAATATGAATCGTGGTACTCAATTTGATCCAGATCTAGCTGATCAATTTATTGCTTTTGTAAATACATTAGATCTATAATAATTTGTACAAATTATTATAAAAACATGCCTCGCAAACAAAAAAGCAGCCCTTAAGTAGATCTGAATCTGAGTACATATTTTTTCTTTTGAACAGAACTTCGGAAGCTAGAGGAAAGTATTCTTTTTTGACTACTTGTAAAAAGTAATTAGGCTCTTTAATACAATATTGAATCACATTTCATTAACTCTATTCGAATCCAAGAAACCGACTGACTCTTAATCAAAACCGAACTCTCAATAAGTGAAATAGCATTTACATCAGAATAACAAATTCTATGTTTTCGAGTTTTAGTGCCCACAACTTGTGGACACTATTAAATTACTACAAATGCTATTTTTCTTGCTAAATTACCGAAATATTAAGATAGTTTCAGCATCAACTTCGTTACCGATTTTTCTCTTTAAATTGTCAGAACATTCACCATTGTGTGGTACCTATTACTGATTTTTGTCACATCATTATTTGAGATTCATAAGAATAACTCATCTTGTAAACCTTTTCAGTAGATATATCTAACTTACCATCATCCCATGTAATTATCCCATGCTCCAAAACTATACTATTAAAAATAATATCATCTTCTAATTGCTTATATACTGGATATTTAAGCAATTCATGACAGTCGAATACTCTTTTTTCAAAAGTTTCAAAAGTGATAAGTAAGTATAATTTATCAATTATTTTCACATCAATAACGCTCATTTCTTCTACAGGTTCACCTGCATATACTATATTATCTACTATATACAATGCTATACCTCCTCATTTATTTCAATGGTTCTATTTTCCATTATTTCTAATAAACTAAAAAGAACCCTCGAAAACCTATCACCTTTGCTTTTTATGGCATTTGTCTTGAATGATAAATCATAGCTTATCTCCTGAAAGTTGCTTAGAACGCAAAATATGAAGCTGTTTTATTTAGGCAAAAACGCTTAAATAAAAACTGGTCCTTTTTCGGAGGTTTCACAGGCACCTATTCCTTGTTCTATTCCTTGATTAAATCCTTCTTCTCTATTAGCTGCATTTTCAGCTAATTGATCTATCCTAGATTTATCTATTTGGTCTATTCTAAAACGTTCATCTCTATCCAAACTAACATATTCTAGTTTTTCAACTACCCTTTTGATATCTTCGTTTTCATTTGCTAACATATCCATCACTTCCTCATCATTTGTTGCTATGAATAATGACCACATCTCTTTATCATTATAACATTTTTTAGGGACTTTTTTAAGTATAACAAAGAGGCTATGCCTCGTTCCAAAATGGATTGTTTGCGAAGTGAAAGTTTCCTTGACATTTTATGGGATGTTTTAACCCATAAAATTCTAAGTAGGACTTTCACGTAGCAGCTAAAATTTATTTCGCACAAATTTGAAAGTTCTTCGTAAACAACGGTATTTATGTAACGATATCTGTTTAGAAATCTTTCACTAAGTAATATAAATATAATAATGGATTAGCGGAAGGTAGTGTTAATAAGATAAAAGTTGCCA
>JAOZKH010000076.1 GCA_029935405.1 Vallitaleaceae bacterium
AAGAGGTATTAAGCCTGAAATAAATGCAATATCAACATTACTTTTTGCAACAATATTAATATTGTTGTTAATAATAAATAATAGAAGTAAAAAACAAAATATTAAAGTAAAACACTAAATATTAAGAGGGTATTTTGGCGATATTATTGCGAATGGTTGGAAATATATGATAAAAAGTTGCATATACTTGCGAATTATATGTTATTATGCTAAAATAAAAGACATCTACTAAGAAAAAGGATGTGAATATAAATGAACATAGTTTTACAAAACAAGAAAAAAGATCTTGATTCAAAAGCAGTATATAAGGCTGCTAATAATATTAGACGTAGAGTTATGGAGCACACCATTAAAAATAATGGTGGGTATTTAAGTCAGGCATGTTCATCAGCTGAAATATTTGCAACATTATACCTTGATGTTTTGAATATGGCGCCTGTTGATGAACCGTTATATCCAGGAACATTCCCTGGTGTACCAAGTAATAATAACAAAAATTATTTTACGGGTGCTAATTATCATGGAATAAAAAGTGAAGCATATGATCGCTTTTACTTGTCTCCGACACACTATTCATTAGTGCTATATACCGCGCTTATTGAAGTTAATAGAATGAGTCAGAACGGCCTTGATGAATTTAATAAGGATGGCGGAGTAGTTGAAATGATAGGTGCAGAACACTCACCTGGTATGGAATTGATGACTGGCTCTCTAGGTCAAGGAATTAGTCAAGCGTCAGGTATTGCAATGGCACGAAAAATAAAAAAAGAAACAGGGCGTATTGTTGTTTTTATGTCAGATGGCGAATGTCAATCAGGTCAATTTTGGGAATGTGTACAAGCAATGAGCCATCACAAATTAGATAATATGCTTATTTATATTGATGCAAATGGGTATCAATGTGATGGACCGATTGAATCTGTTATGACAATGGATTCATTTGATAAGAGATTAGAAACATTTGGTGCAAGAGTATATCGCATTAATGGTCATAATGTAGAGGCATTAAGTGCATTAGGTAAATTACCTCCAGATGGTAGACCAACCTTTATTATTTGTGATACTGATGTTGCAAGAAATATTAGTATTTTAAAAGAACGTGCCCCTAAAATGCATTATGTGCGTTTTACGAGTGAAGAAGAAAAAGAAAGATATAAAGTTGCTTTTGATTCTTTTAAACGTACGTTAAGTGAACAGGAGGAATAATATGGAGATATTAACAAAAGTACATGCTAAAAATTTAATTGAATGGGCAAAGGATAAACCAAATACGCTAGTTTTATCGGCCGATTTAACAAGTTCATGTGAAGTTGATGGATTTAAAAATATATATCCAGATCGTTTTTTTTCGATGGGGATTGCTGAACAAAATATGCTTAGTTTTGCAGGTGGATTAGCGAGAGAAGGATTCATTCCAATGATTCATACATTTGCTGTTTTCATATACAGAAGAGCTTATGATCAAATTGCAATGTCTGTAGCTTATCCAAACCTACCGGTAAAAATGTATGGATTTCTACCAGGAATTATGACACCAGGTGGGGCAACACATCAAGCTATCGAAGATATTTCTGTGATGCGCTCACTTCCTAACATGACTATTTTGGAGTGTGGTGATGCAACAGATGTTGAATCGGTTGTAGAAGTTGCAAATAACATTGATGGACCAGTTTATATTCGTATGTTACGGGGTGAAATCCCAAGATTATTCCCAGCTGATGAACCTATGAAACTTGGCGAAGCAAGAGTCATTAGCGAAGGGACAGATATTGTTATATTATCAAGTGGAATTTGTACAGAAGAAGCAATGAGAGCAACTTTTGAATTAAGGAAAAAAGGTGTTTCCATTCACCACATGCATATATCAACGTTGAAGCCTTTCAATAGTAAACCTATAGTCGAAGCTATATCAAAATCAAAATATGGTGTTATTACTATGGAGAATCATTCGATTATTGGTGGACTTGGATCCATTGTTTCTGAAGTTATTGCAGAACATGGAATAGGAAAAAAAATCGTGCGCATAGGTATCCCAGATTCATTTGTACATGGAGCAAGCAAACAGTACTTAATGAAGTATTATGGTTTAGATTCTATTGCATTAATTAAAGAAGTAGAAAACTTAACTAATAAAGAATTTAATATAAGTGAAAGTGATCTTTCGGAAGCTTTTATCGTTGCTGTTCATAGCCAAGCTAAAGCAGAGGCATTATAAAAAAGAATAAATGAGGTAATACATGCTTAAATTTGATGAAACAAAGTTAATTACATCCGGTGATAGATTCACAGTAGAATATAGTATTTCAGGTTCAGCAACAAAGGCATATACTATTGCAAAAGATATTTGCTTAGAGCAAACAGTTGAATTTCCAGGTGAATTAGTACCAGATGAAATAACAAAAAAAATAGTGGGTAAAATCAAATCTTTTGATTTAAGAGATGATGGACGTCATACAACAGTTATCAGTTACCCTATAGAAACTGCTGGAACAGAATTCTTACAACTCCTAAATGTTGTGTTTGGAAATATTAGTATTATACCAGGGATACGTGTAGAAGACATAAATCTACCGGAAAGTTTGTTGCAATACATAAAAGGACCTAGGTTTGGACGTGATGGTTTGAGAAAACTATTAAACGTTGAAAAACGACCTTTGTTATTTACAGCATTAAAGCCAATGGGTTTATCTGCAAAAGAGTTGGCTGAGCTTGCATATCAATTTGCTTTAGGTGGATTAGATATTATTAAAGATGATCATGGTTTGGCAAATCAAGCATTCTCTTCCTTTGAAGAAAGAGTAAGATTATGTACTGAAGCGGTTAGAAAAGCAAATAAAGAAACAGGAAATAATTGTATTTATGCACCTAATATAACAGCATCTTTTAATGAAATAAGAGATAGAGCAATGCTAGCAAAAAATCTAGGAGCAGGTGGTTTACTAATTGCCCCCGGATTAGCAGGTCACGATACAATGAAATGTATTGCGGAAGATGATAGTATTGCATTGCCGATATTTGCTCATCCAGCATTTAGTGGGACTTATGTGCATGGAAATAATGGTATTTCACATAAAGTACTTTATGGTCAAATGGCAAGACTTGCAGGAGCAGATATTACTATATTTCCAAATTTCGGAGGACGTTTTTCATTTACAATAGATGAATGTAAAAGCATTGTTATGGGAACTGAATCAATAATGGGTAATCTTAAAAAAACTTTCCCTGGTCCGGCTGGAGGAATGAGTATTGACGGAATTCCGGCATCATATGAAGTTTATAAAGATAATGTTGCATTTCTTGTAGGTGGAGGATTATTTAGACATGGTTCAAATCTTGTTGATAATTGCAAATATTTTAAAGAACTTGTAGAGAAAATTTCGAGCTAATAGTTAACTTATTCCAAGGGTTTAACAAAACTGATTAAAAGTTTATGTTAAATCCTTGGAATAAATAAATTTACTTTCTTTTCATCGGTTAAATCATATTTGTATTTGTAGTCAGTGTTTCAATAAAATTAATTTTTTGAGAATGTAGATAATTTTTCCAGTCTTCACTTGGCATTTCATCAATAATAAGTTGATTAATAATGTTGATTTCACCAATCTTCACAAAAGATGTCACATCGCATTTTGTTTTGTCAATAATCAGATATTTAGTTTTGCTATGATTAATCATAAGGAGGCGTAATATACCTTGTTCTTCGTTAGAATCGGTAATTCCATTTTCTATAGATAAGCCTCTGCAACTTACAAAACATTTGTCAACATAATATTTACTAATAATTTTTTCGGAATCTCTACCTAAAAAAGATTTTGACTTGGGTTCAAAAACACCACCAGCAAGAATTAATTTTATATGTGTGTGATTTGATAAATAATCAGCAACTTTCAATGAATTCGTAATCACACTAAGATTTTTTTTATCGTCAAGATGATTTGCGATTTTTAATGCGGTTGTACTTGCATCGAGAAAAATTTTATCTCCATCATTTATTAGATTTACACATGCTAAGCCAATGGCTTCTTTTTCTTTAATTATTATACTTTCTCTTATATCCAGATGAACTTGACTTTTTACCCCGTCTTTTTTATATGCACCGCCGTGAGTTTTTGTCAATCGACCCTCTTTTTCAAGTTGTAACAAATCTTTTCTAATAGTTTCGCTTGTGACATCATAAGTTTCACATAGATCCTTCACAAGTACACTTTTTTCGTTATTCACTTTTTTTGCAATTTGCTCTCTTCTTTCTTGAGCTAGCATATCAGTTCTCCCTTTTATTATGAGTAAATACAAATATATTAGTTGATAACTTATTTATTAATGATAAATATAATTGCATTTATTATATCAGATATATGAATGAAAGTCAGTAAAATCAACACTTTAGAATTAATATGATAAACTTATAGAAAAGCTTTTGAAAAAAGTATATATTAATGATAAGATTATTTATATAAATAGCATATTGTAAGATACTAATTGGAGGACAAAATGAAAAAAAATATAATAGGTATATTGATATTAATAGTGATTGTTGCAGGATGTAGATTTAGTAGTGAGGTTGATTTAGAAAAACCTTTTGCAGGTACAAAATTGAATGTATATAATTGGGGAGATTATATTGCAGAAGATACTATTCAGAAATTCACTGATGAAACAGGAATAATAGTGAACTATGAAATGTTTGATTCAAATGAGATAATGTATACAAAGTTTAAATCAGGAGCGGTTGATTATGATGTATTAATACCATCAGATTATATGATTGAAAAGCTCATACAAGAAGAGGAACTACATAAACTAAACTATGATAATATTCCAAATAGTATATACATTGATGAGAATTATAAGGGATTAGCATTTGACATAAAAGATGAATATTCAGTACCATATATGTGGGGAACTGTAGGAATTTTATATAATACCACATTAGTAGATGAGACAGTTGATTCTTGGGATATATTGTGGGACCCTAAATATTCGGGACAAATAATTATGCAAAATTCTGTAAGAGATGCGTTTATGGTAGCCTTAAAAAAACTTGGATATTCCCTTAATTCCTCTAAAAAAAGTGAAATTGATGAGGCTGTTGTACTTCTTAAGGAACAATCATCTTTAGTTCAAGCATATGTGATAGATGAAGTTAAAGACAAAATGATTGGAAATGAAGGTGCATTAGCTGTTATATATTCTGGGGAAGCTATTTTTACGGCTGACGAAAATGAAAATCTTGCTTATGTTATTCCAAAAGAAGGAACAAATCTTTGGGTTGATTCTATGGTAATACCAAAGTCAACGAAGAATCAAGCAGCGGCAGAAGCCTTTATTAACTTTATGTGCGAAACAGAAATAGCGTTTAATAATACAGACTATATTGGATATGCAACACCACATATAGAAGCCAAAAGTATGTTACCTGAGGAAACTAGGAATAATCAGGCAGCATATCCGAATCAAGCTATATTAGATCAGTGTGAGGTGTATGTCGATTTAGGGGAAGAAATGACGGAATATTATTATGAAAAATGGAATGAATTAAAAGCTTCGTTAAACTAAAGATATGTAAATTAAATATACATAAATTAAATATACATAAGTTAAATATACATAAATTGCTTTATAGATTATATTTCCATAAATTTCCACCGATATTGTATAATAGTTAAAAGTAGCATATAATTAAGTTGATTACTAATTGAGAATAAATACAATAGGAGATAAAGGTGAAATATATAGAATTAACAAATAAATTTCATAGCTTTAAATATAAGTCTTATGAATATACAATTGAAGATAATGAATTAAAACTTTTATATAAGTATGAGTTAATAGGTGATGAGATTATTATATTTAATCATAAAGTGACATATAATCTAATGGCTGTTAATGAAATAGAACAAGAACATATTAGTAACTTTGAGTTACTTATCTTTCATATAGGCATGGTTGAAACAATTAATTACTGGAAGTTAGCCTGTCCGAAAAAAGTAATTGTTGAATGTGGATATTTATCAGAAGAACAAAAGAAATGGTGGAAAAAGTTATATTATAATGGTTTAGGAGAGTTTATATATCTTAATAATATAGTGGAATTAGTTACTGAAGATACTTTTGTGGAATTTGAAACTATAAAGCATAACAAGTTTAGTAAGGTACAATTTTCATCAGTAGGAAACTTGATTCCGGTTGGTGGAGGTAAAGATAGCGTAGTAACATTAGAAGTGCTTAAAAATTCAAAGCATGATAACTTACCTTTTGTAATGAGTGCACCTATTGCAGCATATGATTGCATTAGTGTTGCAGGATATACAAAGTATTTGGAAGCAAAACGTATTTTTGATATAAAAATGATAAAAATGAATAATGAAGGTTATCTAAATGGTCATGTACCTTTTTCGGCGATATTAGCATTTGTTGCTACTCTTGGGGCTGCTCTTACAGGAAAGAGATTTATTCCTCTTTCTAATGAAAGAAGTGCTAATGAACCAAGTGTAATTGGAACAAGTTTTAATCATCAGTATTCAAAAAGTTTTGAGTTTGAAGAAGATTTTAGTAATTATTTACATCATTTTTTAACAGAAGACATTAGCTATTTTAGTCTACTTAGACCATTGTATGAAATTCAAATAGGCGAAATGTTTGCAAATTATAGAAAATATCATCAAGTATATAGAAGTTGTAATAGAGGTAAAAAAGATAATAGCTGGTGTGGTGTTTGTCCTAAATGTTTATTTGTGTATATAATATTGAGTCCTTATATCCCAAGAGAAGAATTAATTGCACAGTTTGGGAAGGATTTGTTAGATGATGAATCTTTAATACCAATATTTGATGAATTAATTGGAAGAGCAGAGACAAAACCTTTTGAATGTGTAGGAACAATGTGGGAAGTAAGACGTGCACTTAATCTAACTTTATTGCAGTTTAGTGATGCAAAATTACTTGAATACTATTTAAGGACACATGGTGAACAACTGTCGGCTGAACCCTCAGAATATGAGGAAGGTGATTTATTACCTGAATATCATGAATTAGCACTTTCAAGGGAGATGAGTAGAATTGAAAAATATTATTAAACAACTATTAGTAAAAAGATATGAGAATAAGAATGTTTTGATTTTAGGATTTGGTAAGGAAGGGCGCAGTACATATCAGTTGTTAAGAGAACTTGAAGGTGATATAAATATATTTATTATGGACCAACATACTGAAATTGCTAAAGAGTTTATTAATGAATTAAAAGATGTGCAGACTAAAGTTTTGCCAAGCAAGGAATATCTTCAAGGACTAGATGAATTTGATATTGTTTTTAAAACTCCTGGCCTACCAGGATATTTGCTTAATGAAGTAGATAAGTCGAAGATATCCTCTCAATCTCAACTATTCATGGAATATGTAGGGGAAAGATGCATTGGAATAACTGGTACAAAAGGTAAGAGTACGACAAGCTCAATAATTACTCATGTACTTAAATCTGCAGGTGTAAAAGTAAAATTAATAGGCAATATAGGATTTCCTGCTCTTGAGAGTTTATTAGAAGATGATGGAGATACAATTTATACTTATGAAATGTCCTCATTTCAAACTGAATTCTTACAGGTGGGTCCAAGAATTGGTGTTATATTAAATCTTTTTGAAGAACACCTAAATAATTATGTGGGATATGAAGCTTATCAGCAGTCTAAGTTGCAATTATTTAAAGCACAAGTAGAAGATAGTAGCAAACAGGTACTTGTTTATGGTTGTGATAATCATATTTTATGTGACAAAATAAAAGCTCTTAGGGAAATTCATGATGATAGAAACTACTATGCCTTTGGACAAAGTCTTAGAAATACTATGTCAGACCCAGGATGCTTTCTGGAGAATGATAATATTGTTCATATATCAAATGGGAAAACAAAGATTATAGCAACAACAGATTTTTCTAGAAAAATTCTTGGCGAACATAATCTTCTTAACAGCTTAGTAGCATTTATTGTAATTGAAGCTTTGGCGAAAGAAAATTTAATTAGTACAATTCCAACTGAAAATATTATTAAAGCTCTTAGTAACTTTAGAGGGCTACCTCATCGATTAGAAGAAATAGGTACGTATAATAATATTACTTTTTATAATGACTCAATATCAACAATTCCAGAAGCAACAGTTAAGGCAGTAGAATCAATTAAAAACTTAGGTACATTAATTATTGGTGGGTTTGATAGGAAAATTGGTTATAATTATTTTGCTGGATATTTAGACGACTTAAAAGATGTAAAGATTATTTGTTTACCTGAGACAGGACATCGAATATATGAACTTATGAAGTATAAGGAAAAATGTATATTAGTTGAAGATATGAATGAGGCAGTTTATGAGGCTTATAGAGTTACAAAAAATGGTGAAGCTTGTTTGTTATCTCCAGCTGCTGCTAGTTACAATCAGTATAAAAACTTTGAAGAACGTGGCGATCACTTTGTAGAGTGTATCATAAAAGGCGAATAAAATGTCATTAAAACGATTACAGGATAATGATACAGATAAAAAAAGTAGTGATGTTGATAAAGTTGATTTTAAGAAAAAAAGGATTAAAAGCAATTTATTTGTTTTTAGTATAATATTTGGAATTTTTTATGCATATATATTTATTACTAATTCAGGTA
Organism: Vallitaleaceae bacterium; assembly: GCA_029935405.1. Lineage (GTDB taxonomy): Bacteria > Bacillota > Clostridia > Lachnospirales > Vallitaleaceae > UBA1351. The sequence goes on from JAOZKH010000076.1 coordinate 8,646, forward strand.
CAAAATGCTTTACGAAAAGCATAACAGGTGTACCTTGTCCATCCTGTGGAATGACAAGGAGTTATGTTCACTTATTTAATTTTGAGTTTTTAGAAGCATTTCATGATCATCCGTTGTTCATAACTATTCCGCTTATTATTTTGACTATTTTACTTTTGCAAAAATATCGAAAAAATAGAAAATTGGTTAAATTACTTAGTGGTTTTCTAATACTGATGATTGTTCTATTTATTGGAGTTTATATTTATCGAATGATAATATACTTTCCACATACTGATCCATTAAAGTATTATGAACAAGGAATTATACCAAGAGTGTTTCGGAAAATACAAGAATTTTTCGGAAAATAGACATGTGTTTTAGCGTAATAATAAGATTTTGGTAAATAACTACTCTGAATATAAATAGTTTTTAATATTTACCTTGAAATATTGGTAAGAAGAATCTATAATTAGAGTATTCATTATAGAGATGAGTTTAATCTCTTAAGACAAATACACGCATAGGGAGAATGATTATGTATCAAGAAAGAAATGTAGCAACAGTTATTATTTTATCAATTGTAACTTGTGGAATTTATATGTTTTACTGGTTATATGTAACAATGAAAGACATAAACAGCTATCTTGAGATTCAAGATATGGATCCAGCAGTAGAATTGCTTATATGTATTTTCTGTTCACCATATATCTTATATTGGATGTATAAGTATTCACAAAGAATTACAGATGTACATATCAAGGCTGCGTTAGAAACTGCAAGTGATGATGCTGTTATTTGTTTGATTTTAGCAGTTTTTGGATTAGGTATTATATCCGTAGCTATTATGCAAAACAGTTTAAACAAAGCTTGGACTACGGGGCAAAGTGTAGGATACTAGTAGTTTAAATAGAAAGTGAATCCTCAAAGAATAGAGACGCTTATGTTATCTCTATTCTTGAGGGTTATTTTTTTTGAATAATTATTGACAAAGTATGCAATAAATTGTACAATAAACACGCGTTCATAAACGCGCGTTTATTCAAATCTAGATAGAAGCATCGAGGTGTCAAAATGAAAAGTGAAGATATTGCAAAACTTGCTGGGGTTTCAAGAAGTACAGTTTCACGTGTAATCAATGATTATTCGAATGTACCTGATGAAACACGTAGAAAAGTAATGAAGGTAATTGAAGAATATGATTACAGACCAAATGCTTTTGCAAGAACCTTAGCAGGTAAAAAAAGTGAAACAATTGGTGTTTTTTTCATTATTGAAAATTCAATTGAAGGTGAATTACAGTTAACTTATAATGACTTTTATACAGCTTATTTAGATGCAATTGTAGATGTAGCTAATCAAAAAGGTTATTATGTATTAGTTCAAACGATTTGTAAAGAAGAAGACTATGCTAAAGTGAATAAGGCATTTCGAGAAAAACGAATTGATGGTGGAATATTGATTGGTACTAGAGAAGATACGCTTGCTAAAATCGAGATTGATAAGATTCAAGATAAACTTGTTATTTTTGATTATGAATTAAATACATTATCATACTTAGCAAGTACAAAAAATATAACCATACTAAACTCAAATGATGAGGTAGCTATTTCCTTTGCTGTCGAACATTTGATTGAAAGAGGACACAAGCATATTGGATTTATCAAAGGTGTTGAGTCGACATTATCTGCAAGAAGAAGATATGATGGTTTTTTGAAATCGATGAAACTCAATTTATTGACAGTAAATGAGAATCATGTACTAAATGGCGAATTTGATCAGAATGTTGCTTATAAGGAAATGAAAAAAGCGATTGACAATAAAATGATTGCAGATAGTTATATATGTGCTAATGATTATATGGCAATTGCAGCAATAGAATGTCTTAGAGATTACGGATATAACGTACCGAAAGATGTTTCCTTTGTAGGGTTTGATAATACGAGATCAGGACAGTTGATGAGTCCTAAACTAACAACATTGACACCTGATTTTTTTGGCATGGCGAAAAAGGCAGTAGAGATTATTCATTTAAAAAGCAACGATGAAAATGCCAATGTACCAGATATGATTGAGTATAAAGTTGATCTACTTATTCGTGACTCAGTTGAAAATGTAATAGAAGTGCAATAAATGGTTAAGGTGTCAAAACTACATAGTTGAACTTTCTACCACTATATGTATGCTTGGAGGTTTCAACCGAGTACTAC
>JAOZKH010000236.1 GCA_029935405.1 Vallitaleaceae bacterium
AATAACTCCTTGAGAAGTATTAACCCATTCTCCGTTATTAAGTCTATAACTATATGTAAATAAGCCTGGTGTACCTGTGCTTGTATGACCTATTTCAAATAAAACATCTGAAGATATAAAACGATCAGTTGGGATGTTAACTAACTCGCTATCCGTTATATTTATAGTAGGTTCAATTTGTCCATGCACATGTACCACTCGATTAACAGATATTTCATTACCTGTAAAATCTGTAGCTGTATAAGTTAAAATATATTCACCTTCTGTAGCTGTATCAACACTACCTGATATATTAACACTACCATTAAGACCTGATACAACATCACTTGATATTGTTCCAGGTTCTGTATAAACACTATCCTTAACTATCCACATATCTGATAAACCCTTTAACGCTAACTCAGGATTGGAAATATCAATTTTGATTATTTTACTTGCTGTGTTACTTATGTTTCCTATCTTATCTTTAGCTCTATAATGAACAGTTGTAATACCTTCAGATGTAACTGTCACATTATTACCATCAAGCCATAAACCAGTATCATTAAAGCTATACTGATAGATAACACCATTATCAAATCCACCACTTAAGTCATTAGCACCACTTAAGAAAAGTGTCACATCTTGATTAGTCCAAGTATTATGATCATAAATACCTCCACTACTATCTACTAAATCTACAAGTAAACCAGTTGGTGCAAGGTTATCAATTTTAACAGCAGTAGTTTTCTTTAGACTCTTGTTACCTGCTCCATCAACTGCTCTATAATCAATAACTGTTTCTCCATAGTTAGTAACTGAAACAAAGTCACTTTGTTGCCAATTAGCGCCATTATCTAAACTATATTCATAGGTTACTTCAGTTACATTATCAATAGATTCACCAAAGGTAACTGTTACCTCATCTTTTGCATAAGCACTACTTTCATATTGGTTACCTACAGCATCTGTCATAATGTGATTAGGTGTAGATGGTACAGTTCTATCTATTTTAATAATTTTTGTTACTATATCACTAGTATTACCTTTTTGATCTCTTGCTTTTACTTGAAGTTCTGTAATAGCTTCATCAATAATTAAATCATTAAAATCTTTATAGGTAGTAACCCAATTTGAGCCCTTATCTATGCTATATAAATATTCAATTTCACTGTCTAATAGTTGGTCATCAGTACTACCACTCAAGGTGAACTGAACATTTTCTTGTGTCCATGTATCGGATATATAGTCATCATTGTCTTCTTCTTTAAGAGTAATCACTGGAACCGTTGGTGCTGTTATATCCTCTTCTTTAAAAGTGTAACTATCCGTCGTTCTGTAATCTGAAGCAATTTCAAGTGATACTTCACCCCATGCGCCATCAACCCAACCTATAGTTGTTTCACCAACATTAGTGGCTTTAACACGGAATTTAACATCTATTTTGCCAATCAGACTTCCAACGGTCAACATTGCACTAGTATTCGTTCCTGAATAAAGTTCTGTCCATGTATCCCCATTATAAAATTCTACAACATAAACAATTTCATCACCGTTACAATCTTCTGATCCACCCCAAGATACAGTATAATCGTCTAAACCTACAATAACAGTATCAAGAGCAGGTAAAATAATTGGTCCAGGTATAGTTGGCGGAGAATTTAATACTACTACATCAAGGCCAATAGATGATAAGTTATAAGCTTCATCTGTATGTAATGGATCTGTACCATATTCTACATAGTACCCTTGAACATAAGGTACACTCTCATCTCCATCATTCCAATCACCTACATCATATGAAGCCATCCATGATGCAGCTTTTTCACGACCTATGAAGTGAAGATAGTCTTCACCTATACTACTAGGAGTATTATTAGGTTCTCGTCCCATTGGGAAATTAGCATACATGTCTTCATAAGGATCCCCAGCTATTCCACCTTCCCATAGTTTAAGTCCAGTTTCTGGTCCAGTAACCCAGTACCAATCTCCTTCTATTCCATTTGTAAGTCCCGGTTCATCTGAAGCACCTAACCAGCCCGATTCTACAAAATTATTACTTAAGAAATTATTTTCTTCTTCACTCATAACAGTCGCAAGATAACCTATATAGCCATTATATTCTTTTAGTTCAGCTTCAGCTTTTGCAGCAGACCAACTTATAGCTGGACTTGGGATAAATTCATAAAAGTGACCTGCATAACTATTGTAAAGTACATTGCTAACCTCTTTAGATATGCTATATATAATACTGCGATTACCACCACCTGCAGATGTATCAAATCCAATAGTTTTTGCCACAGCTTCATATTCAGCTGCAGTTGCTGAACCTATTAAATTAAGGACACCTGTCTGCCCATTATAGTCACCTGTAAGTCCATAAGACGTAGCGAGAGTTTCATCAAAACTTAGAATATCACCTACTTGGAAGCCATTTTCAACAATCACTTTTAGCTCTCCAAGATTTGAAATACTTGTTATTTCAACATCTAAGTCCAATAATAATGGACCACTACCACATATAATCTCATACGCAGCTGAACTAATACTATTCTCAACTACAACTTCATCAACTATATTGATACCTACTCTTGCTGAATCTACAGAATTCTCTCTGGTATCACGTGCCAACCATCTAAAGCTATCACTACCTTCATAGTTGTTAGTTGGTGTATAGGTTAAGGTTTCCAAATCAGCTTTTGTAATATATTGATTCAATGTTACATTGGTACCATTCTTTTTGAGGGTTCCATGAGTTGGAAGCTCTACAATACGTACATAGACTAAATCATCTTCGTTTACATCAGAAAAATAGCTTAGGAAATCCACTGAGCCAAAATCATATGTTGTATTCATTAAAATAGTAATATG
>JAOZKH010000077.1:0-4171 GCA_029935405.1 Vallitaleaceae bacterium
TTCTCCATTTGGTATTGAGGGTCAAAGCGTTGACACTATTAAGAAGAAGATGTGGAATGATGGCAAGATGACAAGCAAAGATCTTATTAGCGGATTAAAAGATGATACCAAATAATAATTATAACAAACACTTACTAAAAGGGATATTACATTAGCATGTTATTGCTAATATAATACCCCTTTTTTAATATTAATTATTATTTATCATAAAGTTTATATAACATAGCAGCTCCAATAATTCCTGCATCATTACCCAACTTACAAACTAATAATTCAGTTTTTAGATTTTCTATTCCACCATATATTTCATTAATCATTTTCTCTTTAAGAGGTTTAATCAAGTTTTCTTTTTGAGCTGATACACCTCCGCCAAGAGCTATTGCTTGTGGTTGAAAAATATTTATCAAGTTAACTAAACCAATTGCCAAATAATCGATATACCACTCAATAATATCAGAAGCAACTTTATCACCTGCCTGTGCTGCATCAAATACGATTTTAGCATTCATTTTATCTATATCGCCATCAATCAATTCATTAAGTTTAGACTTTTCATGTGCTATTGCTGCTTTTTTACCTTCACGAATAAGTGCTGTTGCTGAAGAATATTCCTCCCAACATCCTTTTCTTCCACATGAACATGTAGAACCACCTACTTGAATAACCATATGTCCAAGCTCTGCTCCCCCGTGATATGATCCAGTAATAATCTTGTTATTTATAATAACTCCTGAACCAACTCCTGTTCCTAAAGTAACAGCAACAAAATCCGAGTATTTTTCACCTACACCTGCAATAAATTCACCATAAGCTGCTGCGTTGGCATCATTTTCAATATATACAGGTACCTTAAAGTACTTATTAAATTCATCACGAATCGGTGTGTTTTTAAAATGTAGATTATTAGCATAAACAATTAATCCGTTTTCTGTATCTACTATTCCAGGGCTTCCTATCCCAACTGAATGAATGTCAGTTATTTCTAATCCGTGTTCCTTAACAAGCTTAAGTGCTAATGTAGCCATGTCCTTAACTATTAACGTATAATCTCTTTCACGTAAAGTTGGTACAGATCCTTTTCTTACAATTGAGCTAGTTTCATCAATAATTGCCGCTGCAATATTTGTTCCTCCTAAATCAATACCTATATTATACATATTTCCTCCTAAGTAATTGTTCTATTGGCTTGCTCATCACGTTCTCTAGAGCGTTTTTCTAGATTATTTGTAACACGATTATTAAGTTCAACTGCCGCATTATAACCCATGGCTTTTTGTCTATGATTAATCGCTGCTGATTCAACAATAATAGCTAAGTTTCTACCTGGTCTAATTGGTATTCTATGACAAACAATATCATTGCCAAGAATATCCATATAATTCTCACTAAGTCCAAGTCTTTCATATTCTTTTGTAGAATCCCAATCTTCAAGCTTAATAGCTAAATCAATGGTATGTACTTCTTTAACTGACTCAACACCAAATAATGTTTTACAGTCAACAATTCCTATACCTCTAACTTCAATGAAATGTCTTATAATATCAGGGCTAGTTCCAATTAAAGTATCATCAGACACTTTTTTGATTTCTACTACATCATCAGCAACTAAGCGATGACCTCTTTTAATCAACTCTAATGCTGTCTCTGATTTACCTATTCCACTTTCTCCAGTTATAAATACTCCTTCACCATAAACATCAACTAATACTCCATGGATAGATATTCTAGGAGCCAATTCTGACTTAAGGTATCTATTTAGTTCTGATGAAAAGTAAGATGTAGCCTTATCTGTCTGTAGTAATGGAATGTTAGTTTCTCTTGCAACTTCTAACAAATCATCTAACGGTTCAAGGCTTCTTGATAAAATCAAACATGGAATTTTACTGTTAAAAAGACGCTTAAACACAGCTTTTCTTTCAGTTGAAAACAGGTTTTGAATATATGTATGCTCAACTTTTCCAATAATTTGAACACGTTCAGCATCAAAGTAATCAAAGAATCCTGTTAACTGAAGAGCCGGTCTGTTAAGATCACTTTGCCATATATTAATATGGCTTGTGTCAATTTCTGGTGTTAAATTTTTAAGTTTCATTTTCTTAATAATATCATCTAAATTTACATTATATCCATCTTGCTCCAACATACACCTCCGCAGATTTATTAGTCCAAATAGGTACAATTGCTTTAAATCAACTTACCAATTATTCTTTATAATAACATATTAGTTTAAAATAATATATTAATTATCATAGTAACTTACTAATTATCTTTTCTGAAAAATTTATATACATTTTCACTTATACCTTTATTCATTCCCTTAACTTCTGATAATGAAGTAATGCTTGCTTCTTTGATTTTTTCAATTGTTCCAAAGGCTTTCATAAGATTTTTACGTCTCGTAGGTCCTATACCTTCAATGTCATCAAGAACTGAATTGATTTGTATTTTATTATGAGTTTTCCTATGGTATTCAATAGCAAATCTATGAGCCTCATCTTGAATTCTTCCAATTAATTTAAATCCTTCTGATCTAATATCAAGTGGGATTTCTATATTATTATAATATAAACCTCTTGTTTGATGTTTGTCATCTTTAACCATGCCACAAACTGGAATATCAAGTCCAACTTCTGTAAGAACCTGCAAAGCAATATTAACTTGACCCTTTCCACCATCCATTAAAAGCAAATCAGGAAGTCTTGTGAACTTTCCTTCTAAACTATCCATTCCTTTTAATAGTAATTCTTTTTGTTCTTTTAGGGCATGATTAAAACGCCTTGTAAGAACTTCATTCATAGAAGCATAATCATCAGGACCAATTCCATATTTAATCTTAAACTTACGATAATCACTTTTCTTAGGTTTACCATCTTCAAAAACCACCATTGAACCTACTGTTGCAACACCTTGATGGGTCGATATATCATAAGCTTCTACCCGTGTTATTTCATCTTTTATATTAATTGCTTCTGCAATTTCTTTCATAGCTCCAATCGTACGTTTCTCTTTCTTTTTAATAGAATCACCAAACTGTTCTAATGTAATACTAGCATTTTTAGCCGCAAGTTCTACAAGTTTGTTTTTCTCACCTTTTTGTGGTACTTTAATATAAACTTTTTGCCCTCTTTTAGCTGTTAGCCAATTTTCGATTATTTTGACTTCAGTTAAGTTATTTTGTAATATAAGTTCTCTAGGAATATATGGTGTTCCTGCATAAAACTGTTTAACAAAAGCAGTTATAATATCTTCAGAACTTTGTTCCTCAATATTCTCCATTCTAAAGTGTTCTCTACCTATTAATTTACCATTTCTAACAAAAAAGACTTGTATCAATGCTTCTGTTTCATTAGTTGCAAAAGCAACAATATCTTGATCTTCATTAGCAGTTTTTACAATTTTTTGACGCTCTGTAATAATATTAATAGCTTTAATATAATCCCTATATTCAGCTGCTTTTTCAAAATCTAGTTTTTTTGAATATACTAACATTAATTCATTAAGCTCTTTTAAAATCGGTTTGTAATTACCATTTAAAAATCCAATAATTTCATTGATATTTTTTTGATACTCTTCTTTATTAACACACCCCCTACAAGGTGCACCACATTGTTTAATATGATAATTAAGGCATGGCCTTTCTTTACCTATATCTCTTGGCAACACTCTGTGACAAGTACGAATTTTATACATTTTACGAACTAGATCAATAGTTTCCTTTGCAGAGTAAGCACTTACATATGGACCAAAATACTTTGCTTTATCCTTCTTAATATCTCTCACTAACATAATTCTCGGAAAATCTTCACCTATTGTAATCTTAATATAAGGATAACTTTTATCATCTTTTAGCATTGTATTGTACTTAGGCCAATGTTTTTTAATAAGGTTACATTCAAGAATAAGTGCTTCAAGCTCAGAATCTGTAATAATATATTCAAAAGAGCGAATCAAACTAATCATACGCTTGATTTTATTTGTATTATTTGTTGACTTTCGAAAGTATTGCCGTACTCTATTTTTAAGAACCTTAGCTTTTCCTACATATATGACATGATCAAACTCATCTTTCATTAAATATACACCTGGTTTATCAGGCAAGTTTTTAATTGCTTCTTTTATGTCAAACATATTATCACCTTATACTAATCCTTTATATTGCTTCTTTATATTG
>JAOZKH010000077.1:4271-8059 GCA_029935405.1 Vallitaleaceae bacterium
CTTTATATTGCTTCTTTATATTGTAATTGATATAAATTATAATATAATCCTTCTTTATTCAACAATTCCTGATGGTTACCTATTTCTCGAACTCTTCCTTTATGTAATACAATTATTTGATTCGCATGTTGTATCGTTGATAATCTATGAGCTACAACCAATGTAGTTCTACCATTCATTATTTTCTTAAGTGCATCCTGTATAAGCACCTCTGTTTCCGTGTCAATATTTGCTGTCGCTTCATCAAGAACCAAAACAGATGGTTTAAAGGCCAGTGTCCTAGCAAAAGATAATAACTGTCGTTGTCCTGTAGAATATGTAGCTCCTCGTTCATAAGTTGGTTCTTCATACCTATTTGGTAACTTACAAATAAAATTGTGAGCGTTAACATACTTAGATACTTCTACTATTTCAGTATTTGTAATCGAACTATCTTTAAGTCTAATATTTGAATTTATGTCTCCCGTAAAAACAAATACATCTTGCAACATTTGACCTATATGTTTTCTAATTGATGCTTTTTTTATTCTATATATTGGGATATCATCTATTAATATTTCTCCTTTTTGAATTGTGTAATATCTAGTTATTAAGTTAAGAATCGATGTTTTTCCAGCTCCTGTTGCACCTACAAAGGCTACCGTTTCTCCTGGTTTCACAATAAAATTCACATCTCTTAATACCCAGTTTTCCTTATCGTAAGCAAACCATACATTTCTGAATTCTATTTTACCTTCAATCATTTCAAGTTCCTTAGCATTTTCTATATCGTTAATTTTTGAATGATCATCTAATAATGCAAAGATTTTCTCAGCTGAAGCCATTGCAGACTGTAATATATTAAACTGTTCTGAAAGTTGTTGTATCGGGTCGAAAAAATTAGACACATACTGCAAAAACATAACAAGTACACCAATGGTCATAATACCTTCTAAAACCATATTACCACCAAAGTATAAGGTAATACCCATACCAATTATATAGATATAATACATTGAAGGTCTAAATATTGAAAATATAAGTAATTGTTTTATATTTGCTCTTAAAAGTTTTTCATTATCTTTTTTAAATTTATTATAAACTATTTTTTCACGAGCAAATATTTGAACAATTCTCATTCCTGAAATATGCTCTGATAAAAACGCATTAATCATTGCAACTCTTGTTCTAACATCTCTGTATACTTTTCTTGAATGTTTTCTAAAAAGAGCGGCACTAATCACTATTAATGGAATAATCATAAATATAAGTAATGCCATTTTCCAATTTAACATTAACATCATTCCCATAATACCAACTAATTGTAATACACTTTTGACGGAATTTACAATAACACTTGTATACATTTCATTCAGCGCTTCTGTATCGTTAGTTACCCTAGTTACTATCTTACCTACAGGTTGATTGTTGAAAAACTGTACTGATAATCCTTGAATATGTTCAAAAATCTCATTACGAATTTTATATATTATCTTCTGCCCTGTATAGTGTAATAATAACATTTGAAAGTAGTTAATAATTATTCCAATAATTGTAATAAATAAAAATAGTAATGTTATATTGGTTAATTTACTAAAGTCATTATTCCTATAATTTCTTAGTTCATCTTCCTCAATAACTCTTAATACTATCTTTTCTCTCCCAAGTAATACTGTCATCGTATCATTATCTTCACTAATCACTTGCATTTGATCTATATTACTATTGTACAAAGAAGCATCAACTTGATCTAGAAGATAATATTTGTTCCCCTCATCAGATACTATTAATGTTGTTATTACTTCATTACTATTTATCTCATCGATTATTACAGCATCATAATTACTAATAACATCATCCACTGCAATACCTATAATATAAGGTCTAACCAAATCTACAGAAACTACAAAGATTAACAAAATCAACGATATAATAATATACTTTTGATAACCATTTGTATAACTTAACAAACGCTTCACAATATCGCTATCTACATTTAGCTTCGGATTATCATTCTTCGGATTCATGTTGTCTCCTATTCTGTATCTGCAATAGATTTTTCAAGTTGCTGCTTCATTACCATTCCATAATAGATGCCTTTTCCCACTAATAATTCTTCATGAGTTCCTGATTCAATCAACTTACCTTCATCTAGAACAAAAATACAGTCAGAGTCTTGAACTGTTGATATTCTATGTGCAATAGTAATTGTTGTTTTTCCTTTTCTAACATTCTTTAAATGACCTAATATTTTTTCTTCAGTTTTTGTGTCAACTGCAGAAACGGCATCATCAAGTATCAATATTGTTGGATCTAATATTAATGCTCTTGCAATAGATATACGTTGCTTTTGTCCTCCTGACAACGTAACTCCTCGTTCTCCTACAATAGTTTCATAACCTTTTTCAAACTCTATAATGCTGTCATGTACATCCACATTTTTAGCTGCTTCTTCTATATCACTTATCGAACATTCTCCTATTCCAAAAGTAATATTATTCTTGATTGAATCCGAGAACAAAAAACTATCTTGTGGAACATATCCAATACTTTTTCGAAGTTTTTTTATTGGCCATTCTTCGATAATTTTATTATCCATCATAAGGCTTCCCCTAGGAGCATCAAACATACGCAACAAAAGATTAACCAAAGTAGTTTTACCACTACCTGTTCTTCCAATAATACCAATGTGTTTCCCTTCTTCTATTTTAAGATTAATATTATCAAGTGCTTTAATATTTGCATCAGGATATGTAAAGTTTAAATTTTCAAAATTAATTTCGCCTTTTATTTCTCCATTGCAAAGATTTTCTTTATCTACTATATCTGTTTTAACATTTAACATTTCCTTAAACCTAGTAACTGACGCCATGCCTTGTGAATATATATTTATAAACCAGCCAAGAGCAATCATTGGCCATATTAGCATCATAATATATTGAGTAAAAGCAACAAAATCTCCTAAAGATATTTGTCCAAGCATAGTCATTCTACCACCAACAAATAGTGCGATTGTTATTGAAACACCTGTTATCAACATAGCAAGTGGAAATATTAGTGCATGTATCTTAACAACACTTATATTTTTAGCATAATTATCATTATTCACTTCTTTAAATCTAATCATTTCAAAGCCTTCTTGCACAAAAGTTTTAACAACTCTTATTCCTGAAATATTCTCCTGTACAATATCTGACATATATGCAAATGCTTCTTGTTTTTTCTTATATCTAGCTCTTATTACTTTACCCAAAAACAGACTAGCAATTGCGATTACAGGCATAGGAATAACTGCAAGTAATGTTAGTCTGGTATTCGTTATCTGTATCATTTTTGATATAACAATTGTTGTTAACACTATTGTGTCAAGCGCCATTAAAACTCCAGGGCCAACTAACATTCTTATTGCATTAAGATCATTAGTTGCATACGCCATTAGATCACCTGTTTTTTGTTTATTATAGAAGCTTGGACTTAGAGATTCTAAATGTTCAAAATAATCATTACGTAGTCCATATTCTATTCGCCTAGATGTTCCAAAAATATTTATACGCCAAATAAATCTAAAAAAAACAATCCCAAATCCAACTACTAATAGATATAATATGATTTGTAATAAATCATTCGATGTTATCGTTCCAAGTTCAAGTCCGTCAGCTATACTACCTGTAAGTTCAGGTATCTTTAATTGTAGCAAATCAACAATAATAACCGCTGTTAATCCCACTACATATCTCCATAAATACTTCTTGAAATATTTACTAAGCATGATAATCCCTTTCTTTAATATATCTCTTTAATCTATCTCT
>JAOZKH010000077.1:8159-10763 GCA_029935405.1 Vallitaleaceae bacterium
ATATTTACTAAGCATGATAATCCCTTTCTTTAATATATCTCTTTAATCTATCTCTAATATTTAATTTTATTTAGAAAATCTTTAATCATTATACCAAATTGCTGGCGCGATAGCTAGCAAAGGTATAGTATTTTTTTAATCTTTTCGCTATTTAATTTTACATAAAACAAAAATCAAATGTGTTCAAATACATAAATAGTGATGGATAAACTATGGAAGCTCAAAAGCATATAATTGTCAAAATTGAATTTACATAGTATAATAATAAAAATATTATACTATGTATTGTATGATACCTATACTTACCCTAAAAGCAAGGAGAAAAAATGAATTATAGCAAATGGCTTAAAACAGGTATTTCAAAAAAATTTAAACAACGACGCTTTGATAAAATAGATAAGATGTGTAATCACCAATTAACAACGCCTTCTAAAAAAATCAAGGTTCTAGACGTAGGCTGTGCTGAAGGAAAAGATATGCTACGTTTCATAAAGAAAAATCCTAATATTGAACTTTATGGTTTAGACATTAAAAAATACGATATGATTAACAAAGATGTCACATTCATCATTGGAGACGCTGAAAAAATGGAGTATGCTGATGGTTTTTTTGATTTAGTTATATCAATTGGAACGCTTGAACATATTCAACCTATTGAAAAGTTAAGTAAGGTTATAAAAGAAATTAATCGTATATCAAAAGAATTTTATATTATCATCCCAGCAATCACAACATTTTACGAGCCACATACACATCAATTTTTATGGGGACTTAGACGTCATCGCAAGCATCACCCTTGGTTAATGTTCTTTGATGACTTAACATGGCTCAAATTCGAAGGTTTTAGTACGGCTTTTGTCAAACGTTTTTGGTATATCCCAGGACTAATATCAAATTTAATTATTTACAAAAATAAAGAGGCGACTATAAAAGCCGCCAAAGAATATGCCTTATGGGAGAAAAAAAAATATTGATTTCTTCCATTTCTATAAGTATAATAAAAAAAGTATTCGTGAAACTCAGGTTATACAAAACACTAGATTAACTTGCCAATATTTGGCAAATCAATCTAGTGTTTTTTTAAATAATTAAAATATACTAGCTTTTAAACTATGGTTATGGGAGTACATAACTTATTGTATTTGATGGGTAATACTTTTGACCATCTTTATAAACCGCTGTAATAGATACGTGGTAAGAAACGCCTGATTCTAATTCACCACCAATATCTCCACCATTATATGACTTGCCTGCACTAGCGTAATAATCAGAGTCAAGATTATCAGAAATGTATGTAAGATATCCATCTCCCGGATATACAGGAGTTGTATCATTCCTCGAAAAAACTACCTTATAATACTTGAAGTTACTAGAATTGGTACTAGACCAATCAAGGCTTAATCCACCACCGGTAATAACACCTTCTAGAACCGGTGTACGATTTGAAGTATCTACAGGTGGTTCCGGGGCAACCGTTGGTACTGTTACTTGTATAACATTACTTGCATATCTGTTGTCACCTTCATAAACTGCCGTTATGGAGATATAATATCTTTCTCCAGAAAGAAGTTTTGAAGTATCTCCATTATTAATATTATCATTAGGTCTAATGTAAGTTTCAGTACTTCCAACACTACCAATTGCTTGCATATATCCATCTCCCGGATAAATTGGAGTAGGATCATTCTTAGATGCAACAACTTTATAATATTTGAAGTTTGAGTCATCAACCTGTGTCCATTGTAACTTAATCTTCTCATCAAGTACATTAACACTTAATACAGGCGTTGTCTCTTCTTCACCAGGTGTAATTGGGTCCTCATCACCAATAATAACTTTTTCTTCATCAAAAACAACTTTTTCACCAACTATTAATCTAGCTAATAGCACTGCTGCTTCAGCTCTCTTTAATGTGTTGCGAGCTCCAAAGTTAGTACCATCACCAATCATAATACCTTCTTCTACAGCTTTTGCAATATATGGTTTTAAGTTTTCTGACATAGTAGATTTATCAGCAAATTGATCTAATATACTTAAATCAACACCACTAATACTTAGTCCTAATCCTCTTACAATAGCAACTGCCATATCTTCTCTCTCAGCATCGCTTTGTGGGCGAAATGCAAAGCTACTACCACTTCTATATCCTGTTAAATATGGTCTTGCTGTTTCAATGTACGGATAAGACCAATCTTTCTTAGTAACGTCCGTAAAATACGGCGTACTTGGTGAAACAGTTTCTAATTGAAGTGTTAAAACCATCATCTTAGCAAATTGTTCTCTTGAGACCCTATCATCTGGTCCAAAAAGGCCATTGCCGTAACCTTCAATAATACGATACTTAGACATAAGTTCTATATGTTCATATGCCCAGTGTTCCTCATTAACATCTGTAAAACGTCCATTGTTACTGTCTGATCTTGCTTGAACTGAAACTGATAATAATAACATAACCAAAATCAATACTACACTAAATAATCTTTTCTTCATTTTCATATTCTACCTCCTAAATAATAACTAGTTTATGTATCATAGAAGGCCCCGTAGGTATATTATCTCATACTATCTGTCTAATCAAAATAGGAAATTGATACTACTTATTTA
>JAOZKH010000078.1 GCA_029935405.1 Vallitaleaceae bacterium
ATAAAGCATTAAACCTTGGAGTAGATATTATTGAAGGATATTTAAAGAAGTATGGTAATTAAAATTGTAGTATAAAAATTCATAGTTATCTTAAACATAACAGTATCTAACAGTTGCGATTTATATCAAAATAGTTGTTAAGTACAATCAAAAATAAAAAAAGGAAAATAAAATGAAGTATACAAGAGAACAAATGATTTGCAAATTAAATGATTTTAGTACGTTTTATCAAAAAGCTGAAATTAACTATAAAGGGAAAACAGAGAATAACGAACTATATAATGAAATCGTAGCAGAATATATATTAGAAAGTAAAGAGGGTTTTAATGGAATTCGAATAATAGAAAGAAACTCATATATAGTCGAATCACATGCTAATAGAAAATCTAATTGTTGATATTTTTAAATCTAGCAGAAAAAATTATGGAACTAGAAAAATAAAAAAAGAATTAAGTAAAAATGACTATAAAGTATCCAGAAGAAAAATTGGAAGAATAATGAAAAAATACAATTTAATCTCTACCTATACTATAAAACAATATAAAAATCATAAATCCAAATCAAAGCCTAATGCCTAAATAGGGCAAGTCCGGTTCTGTAAGGGATTGCCTCCGTGAGGAGGCACCTCCTTAGCACCCTCGCACTCATGTCACTTTCTTCTTGAAAAACTTTACAATAAAGTCACCTAAATTATGTATAAGTGCCATTGGTATAAAAACGACGGTGCTAAGGAGAATTGCAAGTTCATAGCCTAAGCTACTTTTGTCAACAGGATTGCCTGAGAGCCTATTTTTAAAAGCACCTAAGGCTATACCAGATACGTTTCCGAACATGATAACTCTTGTTGCAGCTAATATAGCATAAGCTTTTTTATTGCCATAGGTTGTTATTAGTCTATTCCAAGCTGAACGGTTAGGCTTACCTTTAAGTTCAGCATAATGTTGAGCAAAAAAGATGGCAACACTTTCGTTTGTAGGGGTATTACTTAGATTACCAGTTAATAGACTAGAAATCTCTTCATCAGATATGCCGTTTTTAAGAGCTTCTGACGTATGATAATATGAACACATCTGACATCCATTTACTTCTGTAACAGCAAGCATAATTCTTGATATAAAGTTTTTGTCTAAATCACCAGATTTTTTTCCACGTATTAAATATTTAATTGTTTTTATAGCGTATCTAATGATAGTATAGTATTCACCGACACTATAGAATCGCTTATTAAATTGTTGACTCATATTCTTCCTACTTTCTTTGATTTATTCTTCTTCTGTATCTTGAATAACAACTAGCTGCCCATCAACTACAAAATCTTGACCGATAACTACAATCTTATCACCTACAGCAAGATCACCTTTGATTTCAATTCTTTTACCATCATTAACGCCAAGTTCTACAATTACTTTTCTAACATTTTCACCGTCTTCGTTTAATATATAAATGTAAGACTCTTGATTCAAAACATCTACCATTAAAGAAGTTTTATCTATCATGAAGACATGCTCAATTCTTTTGGTTTGAATAAAACCCTCTACATACATACCTGAGGTGTAGGTATTATCTGAATTTTCTAATTGAATTTCAACAGGATAATAGCCAGCCTTAGCTTTTAAAGATATACTTGACACTGTACCAATTTTTTCGTTTTCCATATAATCAAAGCTTAATCGAACGTATTGACCAACTTCTATTTCATGAATATACTTTTCCATAATGTTTACATTAAGAATCATTATAGAATCATCAATAATGGTAACTCCCGTTGATCCTTGATTCATTAGACCCTCTTGTACTGTTATTTCAGTAACTAAACCACCAATTGGTGCTACAACAAGTAAATCATCATATTTGTCTTCATAGTCATTTACTGAAATACTGTTGTTCTCAAGAGCATTATTGTATGAATTTTGTGCTGAATTATAACTTAACTGAGTTGATTCATAGGTAAGTTGTGCCTGACTATAATTAAGTTGGGCTTGTTCATAATTATTTAATGCACCATCAAGTTCTACTTGTGTTGAAATTCCGCTATTAAATAAATCGACAGTAACTTCATAGTTATTTTTTGTTGTTGTGAGGCTCATGGCTCTAAGCTCTAAGTCATTCTCTCTTTGTTTTAAACTAAGCATTTGCAAATCTAAAGAACTTTTAGCATTAACTATATTACTTTCTTTTTGCAATAAATCTTTGTCTTTAGATGAATCTAGACTATTGGCTTCAAGTTGAAAGAGCAACGTATCTTTTTTGACATGAGTCCCAACTTCTACAAAAATTTCTTCGACAATACCTGGGCTAAAAGGCGTTGTGAAGTAGCTATCTGTAGGCTCTAAATATCCAAATACATACACTTCCTCATTTACTGATTCCTTTACTAAATCCTTTGTAACAATTGGAATTGCTTCTGCTGTTTTGTTTACTTCCACTGTTTCTTTATCTGCTCCCATATTTCTCGGGGAACATGCACTAACTAATATTATGACTAGAGTCAATAAAGTTACATATTTTAATAATTTCATACTAATCTCCAATTCTGTTATTCATCGATACTATGTTCGATAAATATACCTGTTTTTGATTTGATTTTTGTTACTAGACTATCCATCATGTAATAGATGACTGGTATAACTAATAAAGTCAACAGAGTAGATGTAATAAGTCCAGAAATAAGTGCTATACCTAATTGACCATAGGTACTATTAAACACAGCTAGTGGCAATATACCGCCAATTGTTGTTATAGATGTTGCAAAAACTGGTGTAAATCTTGTTTTAACACCTTCTACTATAGCTTCTTTTTTATCGATACCTGCACTTCGTAGATAGTTTATATAATCAATTAATACTATGGCGTCATTAACTGCAATTCCCACAAGTGCTATTATGCCCATCATTGCATAAAATCCTAGGTTATTACCTGTAAAAAATAGTCCAAACATAACCCCTGTTATGGCTAGTGGAAGACTCATAAGGATAACTAAAGGTTGATGCAATGAGTTAAATTGAATGGATAAAATAATAAATACTAATAGAATTGCGGCTGCTAGACCAATCAACATACTTCTCATGGTTTCTTGAATATCCCCAATGCTACCACCAGTGGCTTCTTCAACACTTTTTGGTACTGTAATACCTGCAATTTTAGAGTTAAACTCTTGATTAACAGCTGATAAATCATAAGCAGGAGCTACGTCTGCTGTAATTGTTACAACATTTAAGCCATCTTCATGATCAATGCTCTTTACTGCATCAACAATAGCAACACTACCAATATCTGAAAAACCTACCATGTCACCAAGGGGACTTGTAAAGTATAGTTTTTCAAAATCTTGAATAGATGTAATGGAGTCTTTATCAATATAAATCGTTACGTCAAGTTCATTGTCGTTATCTGTATATGTTGTTGCTTTTAAACCACTTATTTTGTTTCTTAGATCTTGTGATAAGGTCATGACATTAAATCCATAACTAGAAGCTTTTTGATTATCAAATTGAATTACTAATTCTTTAGCATCACTAACTCTAGAAAATTCACTATTCACAATACCGTCTATAGTCACTAGTTCTTCATAATAAGCGCTACCTATATCTTCAAGTACATCAGGATCACTTCCTTTTAGAGATAAACTAATATCATCTGAAGATGGTCCTTGAGTAATTGCAGCATCAACGATTATTGTAGCTCCTGGAATTTTAGTACATTCCTCGCGAAGTATTTCTAAAAGTTCAAGTCCTGATAGATTTCGATCTTCTTTTAGATTAACTTCTATAGCTGCTTCGTTACTTCCACTAGCTCCAGATCTCATCAATTGAAAACTATTATCATTTCCGATTTTTGAATTAAAAGACTCGATATCATCGTATTTAAAAAGCATATCTTCTATATTATAAACAATCTCTCTTGTGTCATTTACCCAAGTACCTTCAGGCGCAATGACTGAAATGGTAATTAAATCTGGATCTTCAACTGGAAATAGTTCAATAGCCACTCGATCAGTTAGTAATACGGTAAAACTACTGGCAAATAATAAAAGACTGATGACAAGTATTAATACTCGTTTATATCCTTTTGAAATAATTGAAGATAAAAATTGTTTGTATCTTGATGCTAATGATTTTGATTCATCTTTTTCTATATATACAAATTTTATATTTTTAACAAACATGATTAATCCAAAAACAAGTCCAAAGAGTAGTGACCAAAGGCCAAAGTCTCGAAAGGCTGCAATACTAAGGATAGCTACAAAAAGACTTGATGCTATAATATTTATTGTCTTTCTTTTCTTAGAAATTGTTAGGTTATGTTGTTCGTTTTTCTTGAATTTAGACAAAAACCTTGATGTTAAAGCTGGTGTAATAATGATAGAAACGAAAAAGGATGCAATAATGGCTAACACTATTGTTAGAGGTAATGCTCGAATCATTTCGCCAATTTGACCTTTCATTAACAATAATGGAAAGAAAGCTACAATAGTTGTAAGTGATGCAGCAAATACAGCTGGAGCTACTTGATTACTTCCAAATATACTCGATTTCACACGGTCAACACCAAAATCTCTTAACCTATCCACATTTTCTAGAATTACAATGGCATTATCCACAAGTAAACCTAGCGCAATGATAAAACCTGTTAATGTAAGTGTATTAAATGTCATACCAAGTAGGTCTAACAAAACCACCGAAATAAGTAATGATAAAGGTATGACAGATGCTACAATAAGAGATTCACGCAGTCCAATAAATAGAAATAATACAATGATGACGACTAAAAATCCGGAAATTGCACTATCTAGTACTGTATCTAACTCTTGACTAACATCAAGACTCATATCTTGTGTCACAACGATATCTACTTGGTTATTTACAAGGTCATTTATATCATTTTCAATGATTTTACGGATTTCTTCGGCAGGCTTAACCATGTCATAATTATCTTCTCGATAAACCTGTAAATAAATTGCTGGCTCCGAAGTCTTTGATTCTTCGCCTTCATTAATATAGAAATAGGCATATTCTGTAGGTGTTTTAAATCCATCGTGAACTGTTGCAATATCTTTTAGGAGAATGACACTATTTTTACTACCTTGAATCACTATGTTTTCAATATCTTCTATAGTGTTTATGCTTTCATCAATTCTTAAATTAAATGTTTCACCTTCAAGATACATACTACTAAGAGGAATAGATACTTCGCTATTTGATATACTATTTTTTATTGTATTCATAGACAAATTATATCTTGTTAACTCAGATTGATTTATCAAGAGTTGAATTTCTCTAGTATAACCACCGCTTAAGACAACATCGCTTATGCCTTGAACACCTTTGAATTCTTCTTGAATGAGTTCACCATAATATTTGAGCTCTGTCATGCTAACGTCGCCTCTAACTGTTAAACTCATAATAGGCATTTCTGATATCTTAAATTCCATAATTGTAGGATCAAGAGCTCCATCTGGTAATGAAACACCAGCAACACTACTTTGAACATCTGTTTTAGCATCATCCATATCTGTATTTTCTTCGAATATTAAAGTTATAGATGAGTTGCCTGATTTGGATGTTGATGTCATGGAATCTAAACCATCAGTACTCTCAAGAATATTTTCAAGTGGTTCAGTAATTAGTTCCTCAATGTCATTAGCTGAGACACCTTGATAGATAACTGAAACACTTATTGCATTCATGCTTACCTCTGGCATTGCTTCTCTTGGCATATCTAAATATGTTAAAAAACCAAAAAGAATCATGGCAAAGATTAAAAGGTAAACAACTCGAAAACGTTGAATGAAAATTTCGGATATCTTTCCTAGGATATTTATTTTTTGATTTAATTCAGTAATATTATTATGACTCATGTTGTCTGCTCCTTTTAATTTTTAAGGTTATTATCCATCTCTTTTTTTGAACCTGATTTTTCTTGTAACCTATCTAGACTTTCTTCAATAATAATAAAAGCTGACTCAAGTTTGATTTTTTCTGTATCGCTTAGTACATTTAGTTTTGTCGTCATCTGGCTCATAAGTTGTTTGAATATATTATTCGTTAGTTCTCTTCCAGTATCTGTAAGAATAATTATTTTTTTTCTTTTATCTTCATCTGATAAAATCCTTTTTATCAAACCTTGATTTTCTAATTTAGTTGCTAAATATGTATAAGATCCATTCTCAAGTCCTACTCTCTTAGAATAAAAGCTCATACTTTCTCCTTCATTCATTTTTATTTGCATTAAGGTTCTATACTCTGATTCTTTTAGTTTTACGTCATGAATCGGGTTAAAATCTGTCATTAACGCTTGTATAAATAATGGTAATACTTCTATTCTTTTTACAAAACTCATATTATCTTCATTCATTTTCTTTGTGATGCAAAAACTCTTTGCATATCCTCCTTTGCTTAGAATTCTAATTAAGTATAGCTGCATGTTCGTACAAAAGCAATGATTTGTTTTGAATTATAACTATTTTAATCAGTTGCTAATTATTCATTTAGACTTTCTTTAGATTATTTAGACTTTTTTTATATAAATATCAAGGTGCCTATCACCAACCATCCAAACCTGATCAAGTTTAAGCTGTTTATCCGACGATAAAGTAACGTGATATAGTATACATATTGCATTGAATAATCAGCAGAAATTTGTTAAGATATATTTAGGTTGAAAGCAAACTGATTAATTTAGGAGAAATTGTTATGAACTCTTTATTAAGTATGACTAGAATTATTAGACAAAAATTTATGTTTGTTATTTGTGTACTTCTTTTTGTCGTGTTATCAGGATGCGCTAAAGAACCAATTAAAATTGGATTTATAGGTGAAATATCATCAGGTAATTCACAAGTTGCAATAGATGCAAGAAATGGTATTGAATATTATTTCAATGAAGTGAATGAAAATGGTGGTATTAATGGTAGACAAATCGAATTTATTGTAAAGGATAATCAAGGTGAACATGATACGGCACTCCTTATGCATGAAGAGTTTTTAGAAGAAGATGTTCATTTTGTTATTGGTGATCTATTAAGTCAAATGGTAGATTCGATTATTGAATCTAATAGTGATGAATTAATGTTTATTACACCTACGATTAGTACGGATGCAATAAGTGGTTATGACGATTTTATCATTAGAACGATACCAATAAGTACTAGACAGGCTGATATTTTTTGTGAATATGCTGAGGTTACAGGGATAGATGATTTAGTGGTTGTTTATGATGTAATGAATGCTGCGTATACTGAAAGTATTGCAAAAAGAGTTGAGTTGCTATATGCAGAAAGTGAATTAACCATTAAAGGGATGGTTCCTTATGATTCTAGAGTTGATGATCTTATGGAAGTTGTTAATAAGATTGAAGAGTACAATCCTAAAAATGTATTTATGATTTCTGTTGCAATTGATACCGCTATTATGGTTCAAATGGCTAAAAAGAATAATCCAGAACTAGGAATTTACTCTGTTGCTTGGGCAATGACAAATGATTTGATCCAAAATGGTGGAAAGTATGTTGACGAAGCAGTTTTTGTTGGAATTTATTTTCCAGAAGTTTATTCAAATGAATATAATGAATTTAGTGAAGGATTTAACAATTATTATGGAAGCAAGCCATCTTTTATATCAGTATTAGCCTATGACGCAGCTACTGTATTAGTAAAAGGTTTGGAAAATGCAGAGGAAACCACACCAATGGCAGTTAAACAATCGATAATTGAAATTAAACAATATAAAGGGCTACAGGAAACGTTTAATATAGATAAATTTGGAGATAATAATAAGCAATACATGATGTATATATTAGAGAATAATGAATTTGTTCCTCTTAGAGAATGGAAATAATTGTAATGAGTAGACAAATTATGAAAAAGCAAAAATTAAGTACCCATTTAATAGTAAATATCAATGTATTTGTAGTGGTCATGGTTATTGTTATGGCAAGTTTGGTATATTCATTTACAAAATCAAACACTGAAACGATATTAGAAGAAAAAACCTTTGATATTATTGAATTATTAGAACAAGAAGCGATTCATTATATTAATCATCCGATAAATGAGATGCAAAATATCAAAGAAAGATTAAATTCTGATAATTCTATAGTAAATATTAAAGATATTTTTTATATGTATAATTATCTTTATCATGTTGATGTTATTAATTATGAAGGTGAGATTATTGATACGATCCCGCGTATTGATAGTAGAA
Source organism: Vallitaleaceae bacterium (assembly GCA_029935405.1). GTDB lineage: Bacteria > Bacillota > Clostridia > Lachnospirales > Vallitaleaceae > UBA1351. Next base: position 8,202 of record JAOZKH010000078.1, read on the forward strand.
TAGGGATGGATTTAAGCAATAGTGATATATATACAGACATTCGACATACAGAAGACGAATTTGTTATTGGACACATGCTAATTGATGCGTATACTGACGAGCCAACAATGTATATTTCCATGAAGTATAAAGAGGGATATATTGTTGGCTATTTGAATTTGATTCATTTTCAACAACTTCTTGAGTCTATCAATATTCATGGCGGTCATATGAGCATTGTTGATGAGCTAGGAACGTATATTAGTCATACTGATGTTGAAAAGGTACATCAGAGAACAGTCGATCCGTTTTCAAAATCTATTAGAGATGAAAAAATCTTGAATAATTCTGTAGTTGAGTATCTAGGGAAGGATGTTAATTTACATTTTAGGAATATTGAAGGAACAAATTGGTTAATATTATTTTATCAAGACGTTGAAGTGCTAAACGAACCTATCGAAAAAGCAATTTTAGCTAATACTATTGTTTTTCTATTGATTTTACCATTATTTATATTGATGACTTTAAGAGTAATTAGACGTATTGATAGATCACTTAAACAATTGGATGAAACAACGGAAGATATAGCAGAAGGTAATTATGAGATTAAGGATAAGAGCTTTAATTATATAGAGTTTGATAATTTGTTTAATCGTGTTAAATTTATGAGCGTTGAAGTATCAACTAGAGAAGAAGAAATACTGTCACTTAATAACGAGTTAGAAAGTAACTACTATACAACTATTGTATTGCTAGCAAAGGCTATCGATGCAAAAGATAATTACACTGGTAATCATAGTGTTAGAGTTAGAGATTTTGCATTATTACTTGCTAATGAATTAAATTTATCAAATCATGAGTTGAAAGAACTAAAGTTCGGCGCAACTTTGCATGATATTGGTAAGTTAGGTGTGCCTGAATATATACTAAATAAATCAGGTAGATTAACTGATGATGAGTATGTAATGATTAAAGAGCATAGTCAGACGGGTTACAATATTGTAGAAGAATTGCCAGGAATGAATTTGGCTAAACAGGTAATATTACATCATCATGAAAGATATGATGGGCATGGATATCCCTATGGACTTAAAGGAGATGAAATACCTTTATTAGCAAGAATTGTAACTATAGCAGATAGTTTTGATGCTATGACGTCTGAAAGACTCTATAGAGCAAAGCAGATGTCTGAAAATGAAGGATTTCAAGAATTACGGGAAAATGCAGGAATTCAATTTGATGCTGAGTTAGTAGAATTATTTATTAATGGATTAAAACAATGTGATTAATACCTTAATGAAAAAGTTGCTTAACTTCAGCAGCAATAGCTACTTGTGCAAAAAATAAGATGTCAAAAGTGTTATATGAAAGAAGGTTACATAATTTGTACATATAACTGTCACATAAACCGACTATTATATATTTATAGCAAGTGATTAACAAACAAATCAATTAAACAATCCGTAAATCGGAATGAGGAATAGCATATTTGTTGTAATCACCATAAATAAACTAGGAGGTAACAAAATGAAAAAATTAATCGTAACATTAACAGCTTTAGCAGTATTAACAATGAGTCTTTTAGCGGTATCAGCTAGCGAGGTAGACGAAGTAACAACTAACATGAATGTAGACACGTACTTAGAGCTTAGAACACAGCAACTTGATGATGCATTAGCAAATGATGAAATAACTCAAGAGCAATATGACTTATTATTTGCACACATAACAGAAAATGCAGCAGATGGAGTATTTGGATTTGGCCCACAAGGTTATTTAAATGAAGACAAAGAAGAATGTGTACTTGGTGAAGATGGACAACTTGGAATTTTTAGAAATGAAAATTCAGGCATGAGAAATGGACAAGGAAACGGCGTTCGAAATCCATTAGAAGATGGAAATGGACAAGGAAATCGTGGTGAAAACAAAGGCACTGGGAATCAATCTGGTGGAAAAGGCAATAGTGGAATGAGACTACAAGATGGAAGTGCTGAAAACGAAGAATGTATTTTGGACATATAAGTAATATAGTAGTAAAATTAAAAATATAAAGTAGAAAAGATTAGTAGAGTTATGAACTACTAATCTTTTTATGATTATATCTTAGATAAATTAAGTTTAAGTACCTTTTGCTCCATATCACTTACAAACATAAATAACTAGTTTGATAGATAGGATTGAGAAGATGTCTATATTAATATTTCAAATAAAATCACAAATACAACCAAAGAATTAGCTGACATAGTGCAGATACATGTAAATACAGTTAGATTATATGAGGAATTGGGACAGATTATTAGATTGCTTAGAAAATCAGGATTTTCTATTGAGTCTTTATATCATATGTACCACTTTGATAGTGGTACATATGATATAAGTTATTTGTTGTTTATTACTCATTATTTGTCTTTGTTAACTCTTTTTCGAACTCCTTATAGATTCCTTTAAAGCGCGGCCAGTTTTTCCTGTCTTTGCTTTTTTCTGTAATATTAATAGCTTCTGTCGGCTCTATGTGCTATAGACTTTCCTTGAACAAG
>JAOZKH010000237.1 GCA_029935405.1 Vallitaleaceae bacterium
AATGATGATGAAAGAAGAGACATTGGTCTTATGAGATACGGCATTATATCGCCTTTAGCAAATGGTGTCTATGAAGGTGGTATCAAAGCTTTTTTTCGTGCGGCATCTTGTCGGACCTATACTAATCCTAGTGATGAAAAAGTACAATTTTCTGCGACTTCCATTGAAAGATGGTATTATGCCTACAAGAAATTTGGATTTGAAGGAATTATTCCACAAAAGCGCATTGATAGTGGTCGTTCAAGAAAAGTAGATGATGATATTATGGAGCAAATCAAATATTTAAAAGCTCAGTATCCAAGACTTCCAGCTACTCTCATTCATCAAAGATTACTTGATAACGGCACAATCAAACATGGAGAAATGTCATTATCAACTATCAACCGATGTGTTAATACGCTTAAATCAGAGGAAAAACACAAAGGTAAAAAAGATATGAGACGTTATGAAAGAGCTCATATAAATACTGTTTGGTATGGCGATAGTTCAGCAGGACCATGGTTAAAAGTAGAAGGGAAAAATAAGAGAGTTTGGATCATTGCTATGATCGATGATGCATCTAGGCTGATTGTAGGCATTGATATTTTCTTTAATGATAATACCAAAAATGTCTTTGCAGTACTTAAATCATCTATCATGAAACATTCATTTCCAAAGATCTGTACATTTGATAACGGATCACCATATCGCAATAAGCAAATGACTTTACTTGCCGCTAGAGTAGGCTTCACTTTAAACTACAATAAACCGTATACACCGACGTCAAAATCGAAAATCGAACGTTTTTTCAGAACGCTTAAGGATCAGTGGATGAGCGGGTTAAACATGAGCGAATTCTCGTCATTAGACGAACTTAGAATCTCTCTTATGAATTACATTAAGACTTATAATGAAAGGGTTCACAGTTCCTTAAATGGCTTGTCACCATCTGATCGATTTTACAGTGAACCTGAGTATATCAGAAGAATAGATCCGATGGATTTAGATGAGTATTTCCTATTAGAGTTAGACCGTACCGTTTCTGCAGATGGGGTTCTTCAGATAGATAAAGTCGAGTATGAAGTACCTTACAAGTACTCTAGTCAAAAGATTAGATTAAGATATACCCCGGGTATGGAATCTGTATTCATAGAAGACAAATCGACAAAAGAACTCACACAAATCAAACTTCTGAACAAGCATAACAACTCTAAAATAAAAAGAGAAAAACCGAAATTAGCGGGAGGTGATTTTAATGAATTACATCAGTAGAATGGGTTTAGAATTCAATCCTTTCATCAAGAATAGTAAAGAAATCCTCATAAAAACAGAAGAATATAATGAAGTAGATTTTAGATTAAATGTCATTCTAGAAACACGTGGTTTCGGTGTTATTACAGGGTCCTCAGGTAAAGGTAAAACAACTATAATTAGAAATTGGTCGGGAGATTTAAATTCATCTCAATATAAAGTCATTTATATTTCCTTATCAACGCTTACAGTTTCAGACTTCTATAAACACCTAGCAATAGAGTTAGGATTAGAACCGTTAGGCAGAAAAAGTGGTAACTTTAGAATGATTCAAGCGGCGATTACTAGATTATCTGTAGAGAAAAGAATTACTCCCATTATCATACTCGATGAAGCCAATTACATTAATAGCGGCATCCTTAATGATTTAAAGATACTTTTTAACTTTGAAATGGATTCTAAAGATAGAGCTATCGTTCTTATGGTTGGTTTGCCAAAGTTAAATAATACATTAAACCTTGCTGCACATGAACCACTAAGACAAAGAATTACCATGAACTATCACTTAGAAGGTTTAAGCAAAACAGAGACCAAGCATTATATCAGCCAGAAACTCCAGGCTGCAGGCTGTCACGCTGATATTTTTGGTGAAGGTGCACTAGATGCCATTGCCAATACAGCAGGTGGTATCCCTAGAATGATCAATAAAATATGTGATAAATGTTTATTGGTCTGTCATGTAAGCAAAAGTACTACCATCACCACAGAAACCGTTATGAAGGCAATAAACGAATCAGAGATTGGATAAGGATATTATGTGTTCATCACAAAAAGAATGTACAGCTGAAGACGAAAGTTTTGAAGAGTTAAGATACAGTTTCACACAACTTACAAAAGATCACGACCGCTTACGAGTGTACAATGATCTTCTAATAAAAATTCTAGAATATTACAAGATAACATATCCACCATACCACTCTCCTGATGAAATAGTATTCTAGTTCAAAAAGAAAGAAAGGAATGAAACATGGTATTTACCTGTAATTATAAAAACGAAAAATGGCAAGGCAAAATTGGGTCTGTTTACAATCATGGCTCGCATTATGAAATGAGAATAGAAAGTAGATCAAGTATACTAATTTTTTTTGGTAAATCAAATGATGGTCGCTTCTTATCAGCACCGGACTTTGGAGCTGGATGTTATCTGGTAGATTTATCAGATAAGTTCTGGAATTCAGAACAGCTTATACGAGTACTTGGTCCAATAGATGGAATAACAGTAGCAGAAGCGTTAAATCAGTTTTCAAAAATCCAATAACTAACCAAAAGTAGTAACTCAATAATGGGTTACTATTTTTCTGTAATTCTGCATCATACAATGTGACAGAACAGCATCAAACTATATGAATACAACATCTTAGGCATAAAAAAATGCCATCATATAAAATGAAGAATTCTCCATCATATAAAATGACAATCTATAATTAACAGAGAGTGTTAGTAAATATTATCTCACATTGTCATCCATTTATCTGTTT
>JAOZKH010000238.1 GCA_029935405.1 Vallitaleaceae bacterium
GTTGTTTCGGCAGACAATAACATTCATAGAGTTGATATATTAGAACCTTATGAATTTAATGCAACTAACCATTTAATAGCTGAAATAATTCCAGGAGATGAAGTTCAAACAATTATTGATTATTCAGTTGCAAATATTAGAGAAATTCCAAAAGTAAGATTTGGTGAAAGTACAGGAAGTAATTTTTATGTTGAAATTGGTGCTGACAGTATTATTAAAGTTTATGTTTTGACTGATATTACAGATAATAATACTAAGGTTCAATTATACCCTGAACCTAAAGGGGAATGGAGCAAATAAAATCATATTATAAAGGAGAAAATAAAATGAAAAAAATGAATGAAGTAATGAAAAATGAAAAAGGTTTTACTCTTATTGAATTAATTATTGTAATTGCAATATTAGCAATCATTGCAGCAGTTGCAGTACCAAATATCCTTGGTGCAGTTGATAATTCAAGAAAAGCAACAGATGTTTCAAATGCAAAGATTATTCAAAATGCAGCAGCACAAGTTATGGCTAAGAATGAAGATGCATCTAATGCTGAATTCGGTACTGGGACTGGATTGGCTGTTACGCCTTTAACAGTTGCAGGAATAACTGATGCTACTAATGCTGCTAATGAGGAATTTTCTAAAGCATTATTCTTAGAATTAAATAGCAATCCTCCGACACCTAGTTATAAAGGTACAGACGAAACAGAAACTAACTTTTATTTGGAAATTGTAGATAATTCAATAGTTGTTCGTATTGGAAGTTCAGGAGCAGCAGATGATAGTATTGAAATATTACCTACAACTGAAACTGCATACGAACAAAAGTAAATGTATTATTTCATAGTTTTTATCTACGGAATAATAATAGGTTCGTTTTTAAATGTATGCATTTACCGTATACCTCTTAAACAAGATATCGTATATACATCAAGTCATTGTATGAATTGCGGTACTAAAGTGAAGTGGTATGACTTAATACCGGTAATTAGTTATCTTGCACTTGGTGGTAAATGTAGAACTTGCAAAACAAAACTATCTAAACAATATCCCCTTATAGAGCTGCTCAATGGAGCAGCCTATTTGGGCATTTTCCACTATCTAGGTCTATCTTATGAAGCAGGAATGATGTGTGTGTTGTTTTCAGTGTTGTTAGTGATTACATTAATTGACATTAGATATAAGATTATTCCAAATAGTATATTAATATTTTTAATGATTATTGGAATTATTTATGTGGTTTTAGTTGATCAGAAGTTTATTAGTAGTATTATTGGATTTTTTGCAGTTAGTTTAATACTATTTTTAATAGCAGTTATTTCCAATGGACAAATGGGTGGAGGCGATATTAAGCTTATGGCTGTTTGTGGATTTATCATTGGTTGGCAGAAGATTTTAGTTGCATTATTAATTGGATCAGTTTTTGGTTCGATTATAGGAGTTATATTAATTGTTTTAAAGATTAATAAGAAAAAACAACAAATACCATTTGGACCATATCTAAGTGCCGGGGTTTTTGTTGCTGCATTATTTGGGACCGAATTGATACAGTGGTATCTTAATCTAGTATTTTAACAGAGGGGGGAAGATCATGGCTCTTCCAAAGAAATTATTATCTATTGATATAGGTAATGAAAGAATTAAAATTGCATATATTTCTAAGAATAAGAACAAAGTGAAACTTCTTAACAGTATAGTTGTACCTACTCCAAGAAATTCCATCAAAGATGGAGTTATTTCTAACAAAGATGAAATAAGTAGTGCTATTAAAAATGCGCTTGTTTCTGAGAAAATCAAAGAGAAGAATGTAGTTTTTACTATTTCAAGTAGTAAAGTTATCACAAGAGAAGTTGAACTACCGTATTTAAAACCAAAGAAACTAGCAAGTGTAATAAAACTTAACGCAGAAGAATATTTCCCGGTGAATTTAGCTGAGTATACGCTAGATTATACAATCACTGACATTGTTGAAGCAGAAGATGGTAAAAAAGCCAAAATAATTGTTTTTGCTGCAATGAAAAGTGTTGTTAATATGTATATTGAGGTTGCTGAGATATGTAAGCTTAAGGTACAAGGTATTGATTATTCAGGTAATAGTGTAGTGAGTTTTATTCAAAATGAAAAGCTAGAAGGAACTAATCTATTTCTTGATATTGGAGCTGAGAGCACAATGGTAGTTATTATGTCAAATAACGTTGTGAAATTCAGTAGAAATCTATTATTTGGTACGAAGTTATTAAATGATAGCATTATGAATCACTTTGAAGTGGATTATGAAGAAGCTACCAAAATATCTAAAGAACGTCAGTTAATAAATGTTGACCATAAGGAAAATACAAATTTAGCTAATGATATTGCAGGTGGAATGGAACAGATTTTAACAGGTGTTTCTAGATTAGTAGATTATTATTCTTCACGAAATAAAAATCAAGTTGAAAAGATATATTTACTTGGTGGTGGAGCTGAAATATATGGTATTGAAGAATATGTTGAACAATTCTTTAATATAAAAACGAGTAAGTTAGTTGCCCTTAAATCAGTGAAGGACAAAAGTTATAAAAAAGTCAAAGACTTTCAACTATATTTTGTAGCTGCAATTGGTGCAACTATTGAATCAATTAATTTATTACCAGCACAAATAAAGAACAAAAAACTTAATAAAGCAAAAGAAAGGATTCCATATATGATAGTTGCTTTATTAATTGTTGCCTTAGCTGCATTTTATTATATGCAATATAGTGATTATAG
>JAOZKH010000079.1 GCA_029935405.1 Vallitaleaceae bacterium
GCGCCTTCTTCACTTGTAGCAGCAGCTGCTTTATTTTCTTCTTGGATTTGTAAAAATATCTCTTTACGGTGAATTGAGATGGACCTTGGTGCATCGATTCCTAATTTGATCTGGTCACCAGTTACAGCAATTACTGTAATCTCCACGTTGTCACCAATAACAATAGATTCTCCAACTTTTCTAGTTAAAGCAAGCATGTTATTCACCTGCTTCCTTAAGCTTTTGTAATTGTTCGTATAAATTGTGTCTAATATCGTATTCGTCATCATTAACAACTGCTTGTATACCTTTTCTTGTCTCTTTGTTCATAATAATTGGAGCTCTTAGATTAGTTGTTATGTTCTTAATATCTTCTGGAATGACCACTACAGTATATATTTCAAGGGCATCCTGATTAAGTTCTCCTATATTTGCAATTAATTCGTCATCAACATCTGGTGAATACTGTGGATACCATAACATTGGATTTACCATTGGAAGACATATATCTTTCTCATTAATTGCTTGAAGCCATGCAAATGGATTTCCTTCTTCACCATCATAGAGTACAATAAACTTCTTAGTCTCTTCAAAACCAAAAATACCTTTTGCAAATTCTACAATTTTTGTTTCATCAATCTCTACTTCTCCAAAATGTCTTGTTGCTATTACCAAAACAATCACTCCTTATCATAATTTATTTATATATTTTAGTCTTTATGTTTATATATTATACTATAAAACTTTAATTTACAAATATGTATTACTAATTTATTTATTCACTCATATTATTCATTAATTTTACTCATTTATTCAATCTTCATCTGTTCTACCTTAGAAAATCTAACAGCGTAGGTTGAATAATCTTAGCGCTACTACTAAGTGCTGCATTATACACAACTTCTTGAGCCGCAAATTCTATCAAAGTTCTAGCCATATCAACATCTTCATTTTCAGATAATAAATCTGTAAAGTTTAGATTATCCTCTGAAAGTCTACTTAGAGTTAGGTCTAGGCGATTTACCTTACCACCAATTAGCGCTGTTACATTAAGATTGTTTTGAATATGGTCTTGAGTTTTTCCAATCATTTTACTGAATTTATCTCCTAGTAAATCTTTCCTAAGCTCATCTGCTAAACTTCCATCATCCACTATTGCCTTAGTATCTTTAATTAACTCTTCTAAATCTCTAACAAGGTCCGCTGTTATTACGTCATAGCCCATAACATTAACTTGAATGCTTTGACTATATGACACCTGATAATTCATAGCCTCATTTGTTGCGGTAAAAACATCACCTGTAGTTTCATTAGTACAGTTAAAATAATGGTCTGGTCTTAAATCTCCTTTTAAAAAATCGTTTTTTTCATAATCTAAAGTGAAATTTGCAGGTATAGCTGCCGTATCACCTTCATTAAAAATCAATTCTCCGGTGTCTTGCAATAAATGTACTGTTCCGACTGGAGGTGCAAAAGCTTCATTTGCTCCAGGTGGAAGAGAAGACAAAGTTTCTGTTGAATCCATAGCAATAATTGTAAATCCGGCTATAGTTCCTGCTATTGGCGCCGCTTCTTTAATAGTATTGTATCCCAGTCTAATTCTTGATACATCATGAATTTGGTCACCGTATACTCTTTGTACAGTTTCTAGATTCGTTGCTTCTATATCTTCACTGATCATAAAGTTTTCAGCTGCTTCATTTGAAGTATATATTAAAGATTTATTAGTTTGATATCCTGTGAAAACGTGACGTCCCGCATAGGATACATTCCCTTCATTAACGATTTGTTCTTTAAGTTGTTCTATTTCTGCTATTGCATTTTGTCTGTTTTTAAATGTTAATGTATCTGAGGATGCTTGAACTGAAAGTTCGTTAACTCTTTTAAGAATATCTGTTGTATTTTTAATTGCTTGTTCAGTTACACTTAACCAACTAAGTGCATCATTTGTGTTAGTTTTATATTGTTTAATCTCACTAACATTTGTTCTAAACTTAAGAGCTCTTGCTGCAACAATCGGATCATCTGAAGGCTTTTGAATCTTCTTGCCAGTTGCAAGTTGTTCTTCTAGAGTCGACATTCGTGCTCTGTTTTTATTGATGCTTAACAAAATATTATTCGTCATCATTGAACTAGTAATACGCATATTATTCGCCTCCTATTTTACTTCTACCTTGCTCCTAATTGATTAATTGTTACATTATATATTTCATCAAAAACCGACATTATCTTTGCAGACATATTATAAGCTTGTTGAAACTTTACTAGATTAATAGCTTCTTCGTCAAGGTCAACATCTGATATTGATAATCTTTGATTGGTAATTAGATTATTAAGCTGTTCTTGACCATTTTTAAAACTTGTTATCTGTTTAACATCTATTCCCATCTCGCTAATAAGTGATTGAATAAAGTTATCTGGAACGCCTTTTGAAAACATTGTTGTGTCATGGCGTAAATCTATCATGGCCATTACAAGGTCATTAGCACTTTCTCCATCACTTGCATTAAACTTAGTTTTTAATAAACTAGTATCATCAACAATTGCTTGATTCACCTTAATATTATCAATTGTAATCTGATCATATGAACTTGGTGTAGTATAATCAAGAGGTGGTATACCTGTGTATCCTTCAAAAATAATTAATGGTAAACCAGTGTTCGAATCACCTTGTTCATGTAATTCATTAAACTCTCTTGCTATAGTTCTAACAAACTCATTAAGTTGTTGCATATAATACGGTATACCTTTAAATGCTGTTGGAACGCCCATTGCACCTTGTGTCGCAGTTGCAGGACAAGGTGTTGCTGGATTTAGTGTGAAATCTATTTCGCCGGTAACATCATTATATGAATAACTTGTATACTCTAGCGTAAGTCCTTCTACTGTTATTGCTCCTGCAGGTGGTAAATCATGTCTATTAATATTATCCATCGTAATATTAGCAGTTCCTGCGCCAGCTGTTATATCTCCACTAAAATTATCTTTATTATTTCCATCTCTAACTTCAAGATATCCCTTAAGTTCTCCTTCAAGATTAGGATTTTCTATGTATAAACGCTTTCCTGACTTCCAGTAAATATCATACATGTCCACGCCATCCTCAGGATTGCTTATATAGGTTTTTGGTCTAACTTCAAGTTCGTTTGATACAGATCCATGAACTAATTGTTGTCCATTTATAGCAATATCACAAGTTTCAACACCATTAATATCTTTATCAAAATCAACATCAATACTAACTATTTTGGATAGCATATCAATTAATCTGTATCGCTCATCTCGTAAATCATTTGCTCTTTCACCTGTTAATTCAAGATTTCCTATCTGTTGATTAATAATAGCTACCTGAGCACCAATAAAGTTTAGTTGATCAACACTAGTTTTAACACCAAAGTTAGCTTCATTTTGAATTCCTCTAAATTGATGACTCATATCTGTTACATAAGTAGTTAAACTTCCTAATGAATTTACAAAGTTCACTCTAGACGCTGTATCTGATGGATCTTTAGATAAGCCTTGAAGACTCTTAAACACATCATCAAAGAAGGCTGTAAATCCTACATCTGAAGGTTCATTAAAAATAAGTTCCATCTGAGACAAAGCTTCATGTTTTACTTCATAAGTTCCTAAGTCTTTATTAATATCCCAATACTTATAATCTAAGTATTCATCTCTAAATTGTGCAACATTTGATATTCCAGCACCTGTTCCAACCATGCCTCTAAAGCTGTTGCTTAGAGGTTTTAATGCTTTTTGCACACCGTATTGTCTGCTGTATCCTGGAGTCTCAGCGTTACTAATATTATGATTTGTAATATCCATTGACGTTCTTGCTGTATATAAACCTTGTTGTGCTACATTTAATCCAAAAAATGATGAACGCATAAGTTACCCCTTTCTACCTACCTACAACACCTGTTTGATCAATGATTCTTGCAATCATTTGATCTACTACCGTTACAACTCTTGCAGATGCGTTATATGCATGCTGATACTTAATCATGTTTCCAAGTTCTTCGTCTGTTGAAACACCCATTAATTGTTTCCGCTGATTATCTATCTGATTAGTTAACACTTCCTGATTAGCCACTTGATTATTAATCGAACTTCCTCTATTTCCTAGATTAGCTATGAATGCATTATAGTAATCCGAAAAATTATATGTACCACTCGTTCCAGGTTCAAGTAGTGAAAAAGGTACCTGCCACTTAGTTAAAATCTCTTCAACTACTGAACTATCTCCATTAACGCCTAGTTCAGCACTAATAGTTAATTTATTATAGTCTACAAGAATATCAGGATTGATTTCAATATTACCTGCTGAATACAAACTAAATGCATTACTAGCATCTTCTTCGTTAAAATCACCAACGCCATCATATCTGTCCATATATTTTCGAGTAAATAGTTCAATCCCCTGTTCTCCGTTTAAACCATACGGAGCGTTTGGATCCATTGTTCCTGGAGGTCCACCAACTACTGGAGACAAAACATTATTAATAGTTGTTACAATACCATGAATTAGATTATCAAATTGTGCTTGAATTGTCATGATTGTTGAAGGTTTAATTTCTTCTTCATATATAGTTTGATTAGCCATATCAGTATAATTAGCTGTTCTTGTCCCACGACTTATAATCAAACCTTTTAATTCACCTTTATTATTATCGTATTGAGGGCCAACCGGATTATCAGCGTTAAATAATTTATGTGTTATTGCAGGTGGTCCAACTTCACTTAAATGTGGCCAATAAGGATCTACTAACTGACTAAAATCTTCTGCTTGTACTACACCTAAACTCCAATGTTCCCCAACTGTTACAAAAGGTACATTCTCAACACTAATTAATATATTACCCTGAAAATCTTCCTTTGTATTAATATCTACCAGATAGGATAACTCATCCACTAATAAGTTTCTAACATCTCTATAGTCATTGGCATTTCCGCCACCTGCTTCTTTAGTTACAACAGCTTTATTCATTTTATATATTTGTTCACCTATTTCGTTAACACGTTTTACTTTTGATGAAATTTCATTATTTAGGTTGCTTTGATATTCATTAAGCTGTTTGCTTATTAAATTAGCTTTTTCCATAAACATTGAAGCGTTTTGTATAAACGAACCTCTTGTCTCTAACCCTTCAGGATGTTTAGACAATTCATTCATTGATTGCCACACATCATTTAATATCTTTGAAAAAGCTTCGCCTTCTGTTTCACCTAAAATATTTTCAATTTCATCAATTGCTTCGCTTTGTGATTTATAGAATCCATATCTTCCATTTTCACATCTATAAGCCAAATCTAAGAAATAATCTCTTACTTGACGAATTTCTTGTATATCTGTACCTAGGCCAATTTGAAGCAAACTCGTTGCATTTTCTCCAATTCGTTGATAGCTACTATCAATCATTAATACTTGTTGACGTACGTATCCTGGAGTGTTAACGTTGCTTAGGTTATGTGCAGTTGTAGTTAATGCAGCTTGATTAGCTCTAAGGCCAGAAACCGCTCTTGACAAACTACTTATTGTTCCCATACGTCCACTCCTCTTAGTTGCTTACTATTGCTTAGCATCAAAAAAATTATTACCTGTTCCATTATCGTAAATATTGCCTTTGCTTTGATATGCATTTCCCTGCGGCATTGTATTAGCACTTTGAATTGCATTCATTGTAAAATTTACATACTCAAGTGATTCATTAATCAAGCTTTTATTAATGTCATTAACTCTTTTTACATCTTCTATAACTTCTAACATCTTAGTACTAACTTCTTCTAGCTTTGACTGTTCCTTATCTTGTCCCGATAACATTTCTATCAAAGCCGAAATAGTCATTGTCTTAGGATCTTTGTTTGTTACTAGACAAACGTCTTCTATTAGTTCTTGTCTTTTCTTCTCAAGACGCAACAAACGCCCAGCAACACCCTGCTCTTTATCAGTAAGTGTTTGTAGGCTGGGCACATCTCCCTTAATAATAACGTCCTTTTTATTATTTGCCACTACTTTGAGGTCTTTATAACATCCTGTTGTTTCCTCAAGTACTTTTATCAATTCTTCAATTAAACTTGCCACTTTGCACCTTCTATCTATCTTCAATACTTCTAGTCTCTAATGCTTCTAATAGGGTAAAAGGTAGAGAAACTACCCTTTGTAGCTTCTCTATCTATAGCGCCCTACTTTGTGTTAATAGCCTGTTGGCTACTTGGGATGCACTAATGTTGTATTGCCCTGCTTCTATTTGGGCTTTAAGATCATCAACCTTTTCCATACGTACATCTGGTGTGTTGTCAATTGCTTTCTTAGCTATTGCTAAGTCCTTAGCAATCTCTGAAAACGAAACATCGTCTTTCGCTGGAGCTATACTAGATCCACCATAAGCCTTAGTTGCACGCTTTGATTTGTATACATTTCCAACATTGCCGATTCCATCAATTCTCATATGTTTCACCACCTTTGTTTATTTTCATTATATGTATCGGATAAGAGTTACAGTTAGCTTAGCTTTTTTTACAAAAAAAACACTTAATCTATAACTGGTTTATTATAGGTTAAGTGTCTCTATATTTCCTATTATTTTTTATATTTATATTTCTTACTATTTTCATATTTTTCTTTTTACTATTTATCTTTATGCATGAAGTGCATTTGACTTCTCTTTTTTTGCTTTTGCTCTTTTTCAACTGGTGGAGGGGTTTTCGGTTCTGAAACACTTCTCAAGTCAGACATCGTATCATTTTTACACGCTTCACAAAATCGTCCTGTTAGAATTGTCTTGCCACATTTTTCGCATTCAATTCCAACTCCACTGTCTTTGCTAAAGCAAAGTCGTTCTTCTCTAATCCATTGACGCAGTTGCTTTGTCTCTACGCCGCATTCTTCTGCAACACTTTGAATTGAAGCTGCTGGATTTCTGCGAATAAAAAGCCTAACAGCTTTAAACGAAACTTCTAATTCCTTCTTACATTGAACACAAATAGGTTGTCCAGTTACATAATTGAAAATTCTACCACACCTATTACAATTTCTTACGTTCATCTCAAACCTCCTAAATTTATAATCCCTTGCCTATAGCAATAGTCAAAAAATATATCTTGTCAGCTCCACACTCTAATAAAACTTTAGCACATCCATCAATAGTTGCACCTGTCGTATATATATCATCAATAAGAAGTATCTTCTTATTGTTAATAACACTTTTATCTGTTACTTTGAATGCTTTTATCATATTCTTTTGTCTATTTATATCGGTTAAGTCTTTTTGTGGCGTCGTAGCTTTTATTCTTCTTAAAATCTTAGTATTATAGGGTAGTAACTTTTCTTTACAAAAAGCCTTTGTTATTATCTCCGCTTGATTATAACCTCTTTCAATATAGCGCCCTTTATGTAATGGAACAGGAATAACCAAATCCACTTCCCATAATTGATTCTCCATATAAAACTTAGCTAACAACTTTCCATATTTATGACCAATCCAAGTGTGTTTAAAAAATTTTAGCCCAAACAAACTCTTCTTAATAACACCTTCATATACATACATCCCTCTGCCATTAGTAAAAACATGTTCCATTCGTTTACAATCAAAACATAGTTCTTCATCTACTTCATGCTTTTTGCCACACTTAGTACAATAAGTATCACTGATTTTTTCTATCTTATTATAACATATTTCACAGCAATCTGCTTCATTGTCTTTAAGTTCCTTTTGACAAAATACGCATTTCTTTGGGTAAAGCCAATTAATAAAGTTATGTCCTATTTTTTTTATTCTATTAAATATCAATAATATTCCCCTAGTATTATTCCTGTTCATATTCAACTTCATCAACACCTACAATAATTGATGTATCTTCAATCATTCTAAATAAAGTTGAATTTCTATTTATTTCTCGATTATTTGCAATCATATGCTCAAGTATTTTATTATCTCCTACAAGAACAACCATTTGTTTAGCTCTTGTTACCGCAGTATATAGCAAGTTCCTACTTAACAACATACTCGGACCTTTAAATAAAGGAATAATAACAATAGGATACTCACTTCCCTGAGATTTATGTATAGTTACACTATATGCAAGTTCTAATTCATCTAGTTGATTAAACTCATAGGTTACAACTTTTAAATCGTCAAACTCCACTTTTATTTTTTCAGAAAAATGATTAATATCAATTATTCTTCCCATATCACCGTTAAAAACACCAACACCTTCATCAATTCTAACCTTGTACTCGCTTATTATTTCCCAACTAATACTGTAGTTATTTCTTATCTGCATTACTTTATCGCCTTCACGAAATACAATATTTCTAAAAGCTTTTTCTGCTTTTGTTTTGGAAATCGGATTAATAGCTTCTTGAAGTGCAGTATTTAGTTGTTCTACTCCTAACATACCTTTTCGCATTGGCGTTAATACTTGTATACCTTCTAAAAAGCCTACTTTTGTAAATTTGGGTAATCTATCTTTTGCAAGAGAGATGATTTCTTGTAATACATCATGACTTTTTATTCTTTTTATAAAAAAGAAGTCTTTCTTATTCTTATAATCAATCATTTTTCCTTGGTGGATTTTGTGGGCATTAACAATGATTGCACTGCTTTCATCTTGTCTATATATTTTATCAAGAATTACCGTTGGCACCAATTGATTAACATGAATTAGGTCTCTAAGTACATTTCCTGCACCAACTGATGGTAATTGATCTTTATCACCAACAATAATAACTCTACCCCCTAAGGGAATGGCCTTTAATAGATGATAAAATAGACTGATATCAATCATTGAGGCTTCGTCAAGGATTAGCACATCGCATTCTAGTGGAAAATCTTCATTTCGTTCAAAAGATTGCCTACTTTCGTCTCCTGTGAAATTAATTTCTAACAATCTATGAATTGTTTTGGCTTCATATCCTGTTGTTTCTGTCATTCGTTTTGCCGCACGACCAGTGGGTGCCGCAAGATTAATAGACATACCTGCTTCTTCAAATAAGTATATTAGTGTATTTATTGTTGTCGTTTTTCCTGTACCTGGACCACCTGTTAAAACAAAAAAGGGATATTTAGCTCCAAAATGTATTGCTTCTCTTTGGGTAACGTCAAGTCTTATTTTTTCTGATTTCTCAAAAACTTTTATTAACTTATCAACATTTGCTATATTTTCAACTTTATGTGCTAACAAATTACATACTTTATGTCCACAGTACTCTTCCATATTATAATAATGAGCAAGATATATAATCTCCTCATCAGTACCATTTTGTACATTAATACTTTGTATATTAATACTTTGTTTCATCTGTAATTCAAGCAAAATATGATCTATATATTCTATCTCTATTCTAAGCAAATCAATTGTTCTATTAATTAACTCTTTTTTCGAAAGAAATACATGGCCATCCGTTGCACCTTGATTAAGTACATAGGTTATTGCTGACATTATTCTGTGAGGATGGTCTCTCTCAATTCCTGTTTTTGCAGCAATATTATCTGCTAGCTTAAATCCTATTCCGTAAATATCTTCTGCTAGTTTATATGGATTTTCACGAATAATCTGATAGGTCTTCTCTTTATAATAATCATATATTTTCATACCATAGGTAAGCGAAATTGAATACTCCTGTAAAAAAATAATCGCATCTCTAAGTGCTCTTTGATTATAGAAAATCTCAGCAATTTGTTGAGCTTTATTCATGCTAATACCTTTAACTTCTTCAAGTCGTTCAGGTTCTTCTTCAATAATTCTAAAGGTATCTTCTTCAAATACTTCAACTATTTTTTTAGAAAGAACAGGACCGACGCCTTTAATCGCTCCTGACCCTAGATATTTTTCAAATGCATTTTTCTCTAATGGAATATTTGTAGTAAAGTTTTCAACATTAAATTGCAATCCATATATAGGATGCGTTGTCGTCTTACCTTCCATAGTAATCTCTTCACCAATTGATAATTGAAACATTGTACCAACACATGTTTTCTCACCTTCATCTGTGGAAACAGCCAAGATAGTATAACCGTTATTTTCATTTCTATATATTATGTCTTCAACGATGCCAACTATTTTGTCCATATGTTGCTCCCTTTAGATTATTTGTTTTATTATATCATAGGTGGTTAAGGTATCAAAATTAAGTTTCTCTAATTCTGCCACTATATGTAGTACTCGGTTGAAGCCTCCAAGCATACATATAGTGGTGAAAAGTTTAACCATGTATTTTTTGCACCTTAATCATAGT